>JBGSZD010000343.1:0-3605 GCA_041750575.1 Thiobacillus sp.
CAGCGAAGGATGCGTGACGTTGAGCTTGATGCCGAAGGCTTCGACCGACGAGGCTGCAGAGGCGGTCTTGCTGCGGATGAACATCACCAGCCCGGTGAGGACCAGCACGATGCCGGCCAGCATCAGGACGATATCGAACCATTCGTTCGGCAAGCTCATGCGGGGCTCCTGTCAGGTCGGCTGTGCGATTCTGTTCGTTTGGCCTGGAAAATTTAAAGCTTCGTCATTCCGGCGAACGCCGGAATCCAGCTGAATTGACTGGACCCCGGCGTTCGCCGGGGTGACGGCCTTTAATTATTTTGGGCCATGTTCATTATTAATAGTGTAGATCGCGTGGCGTGAATAGCCGTTTCGGCTTGCCGCCGAGCACGCGCACCAGTACCGAATTCATCGTCGCGCAGTCGTTGTCGAAGCCGCCGTGGCAATGGCTGACGGACGCACCTTGCTGGATGGCGGTGTTCGCTTTGGCGGGGTCGATCGGGATGCCTTCCGATACCACCAGCGCCGGCCGGCCGTCGACGCTGCCGCTGAACAGCTTGGCGAGCTGCTTGTCGGCATCGATGAAGGCTTTCATGCCGAGTATCGGCACCCCACGCGTGCCCTCGAAGGCGTTCGACACCAGGTACAGCAGCGACTTGCCATACGGGCCGACGCTGTCGTCGCGCTCCAGTTTGTCGGACAGCACATACAGGCTGGGTAGCGGCGTGTTGCCCGATTCCAGACCAGGCAGCAGCAGTTTCTTGAAGGTGTCGGTGCGGATCGCAGGCGCCATGAACTGTACGCTCTTCAACGGAATGCCCAGGCTGGACAGCAGGTTCATGGCGTACGCGGCGAAGATGCTGCCCGCCGAATGGCCGACGATGTGCAGTTCCCAGCCGACCTTGTCGTGGCTGGCCAGTTTTTGTTTGGCCAGTTCGACATACTGCGCGACGAGCTGGATCGCACCCTGTTGATTGGAATGGTCCGACGCGAGTTGGGCGTTCTCCTTCATCTCGCCCCACAGCCGGGTGCCGGATCGGGCCAGCGTGAGTTCGAGCACGCGGTCCTTGGCTTCGGTCAGGTTCTCCAGGAAGCCGCCGCCTGCGAGCTTGTCGGCTTCGGTGAATAGGTCCTTGAACAGGCCCGCGACGCTGGACAGGAAGTCGCTCTCCCACATGATGTGCAGCGGATAGATTTCATTGTCCAGCATGACGTCGCGCATGGCGACGATGCGCTTGGCCGAGGCCGATTCGGAATTGAGACCACCGTGCAGGTACAGCAGGATGCGGCGCTTTTTCCAGCCGCGGGTTTGCGTGGGTATGGTTTCGCAGAACAGGCGCTCGATGTCGGACGGCGTGGTCCAGTACTCGCCGGAATCCGACAGTTCGCCATTGTTGGCGACGTCGATGACGAAAGGACGGATGTCGGCTAGCGGGATGCTGCGGCTGGCGCGTTGCAGGCCGGCGGTGTCGATCGACTTGTCGTCCGCCCACAGATCCATCGTCACCGGTACGCCGAGCTGCGCCACCCACACGTCGGTCGCGTGCATCAGGAAATCTTCGTAGGGCAGGAAGGCGAATCCATCCTTGCCCCAGTCCGGTCCCCAGGAATTCTGGATCACGAAACCCTGCGGGGTGTAGCCGACGATGGCAATGGCGTGGCCGCCGTCGGCGCTGCCGCTGCGCCGGATCACCGGAAACTTGTACGGTGCCTTGCGTCCTTCGACATGCACGTCCACCGTGTGCCCCTCGCCCGGCCGCGCCCAGCCAGAATGCACCATCAGCGTGGCGTAGAGGATGCCGGTCTCGTTGAGCGCGGTGTGCATGTCGCGCACGTTGTAGGGGCGGATGCGGTAATACGCGCCGCCCGGCGCCAGCTTCGCCTCGGCGATCACCGGGTCGGTCATGTGCTGGATGCCGTGCTGCGTGTATGTCCACGAGCTTTCGGCGCAGACGCCGTGCTTGGCCCAGGCCTTGATCGCGCCGCGCGCCGACGAGCCGTCGTAATCCTGGCCCGGCCATTCGTCGTAGCGCCGCGCCAGCTCGTAGAGCATGCGCGGGCTGACTTGCGTGGTGTGGCCCTGCAGGGTGCGCAGGAAATTCACCACTGCCGCCAGCGCAAAACCGGTGCAGGCGCCTTCCTGCCCCTGATTGAGAATCTGCGAACGCGGGATCAGCGGACACGCCAGATAAGCGTCGGGCAACGACATCAGCGCCGGCTGGTAGTACCAGTCGCGCAGGTCGATGCGGTCGTGGAAGGCGTCGAGTCGCTGGTTAGTGGCTTTCTCGGCGCTGGCTTTGAGCGGTCGGTCGGAGGGTGCGGATGTGGATTGATTGGCCATGTCGGTTTTCCCGGTCGATTCAATTTTTGCTGTCCTGCCGCACAAAGAATGCGCCCATCACGCCGGTGGCCAGCCCCTGGATGGCGGCCAGCCACAGCCGCGAGATGTTCAGCAGCTCGGGTAGGGGCTTGCCGGTGAGGGGAAAAAACAGCAGCGGCAGCAACAGCAGCAGCACGTATAAGAGCGACAGCCAAAGCGCGAGTCGGTAGAGAAAAGGATCGATGCGCATGTCAGTCGCCACCTGCTGACGATGGGTATAAACAAGCACGCCAAGAATCAGCGACAGGTTGGGGACGATGGCAGGTAGGAACCAGTCCCACAGTCCGGTCGGATCGGCATCCTCGGCGAAAAAACTGATGAACAGCAGCACGACGAAACATACGCCCGCGCCGGCGAACCAGACTAGCGCCAGGCGCTTGCGCGCGGTGTGCATGGTGAGGGTCATGGCAGTGGCTCTAGTGCTTTCAGGATGCCGGCGGCGTGCAGGTGCTTTCTGGCGTCGAATGCGCCGGGCCGCTTCAAAGCAGCGCCCAGGTTGGAAATTCTGAATTCGTACACCAGTGCGGTGCAGATAGTGTCGCTACCGTAGGCTTTGGTGGCGAGCGCGGCGGGCAGGGCGGTGGCGCCTTTTTCCGCCCAGGCCATGGCTTCGCCGGGCGAAACCGCTGAGCCACCCGCGGTAAATGGCGTGGGCGTGAAGGCGAACACGATGACGCGGAAGCTGTCGCCGTTCTTCCCCAGCAGCGCCTTGATGTAAGCGTCGAGATTGAATGGAATCAGCGATATCGCCGGGACCTGCGTCGACCAGCGCTGCTCGGCGGCGGACGCGGCATCGGGCGCGATGCGTTCGATCTGCGTGACCATGGCGAAGCCGTCCGGCACGGCGTAATAGCTGAGTTGCGTGTAGCCATTGGCGGCGAGCGCCTGCTCCATCCTTGCGGCCACGCTGCCGTTGGTGGGTGCGGTTTGTCCTGCCACCAGCAGGGCGCGATCGAGCTTCAGCCGGGTTGAAAAAGGCGGCGGCGGCCAGGGGAATTCGGGCAGTTTGAAACTGGCCGACAGGGTCGTGCTTGCCTTGGGGGAAGGCGCTGGTGCCGGTACGGCTTTGGCTGCGTGAGCGGCGTCAGGCTTGCTCATCTTCGGCACAGCCATGGGGGCGGGCCGGCTCATCGTGGCCTCGCTGTTCTTGTAAGACCAACCCTTAGCCTGAGGTTCGACGCCATTGGCGGCTGCCGCTGACGGCATCTGCCGCCGCGTGTGCGCCAGGCTGTTGTCGCGCGCGGTC
>JBGSZD010000344.1:0-3414 GCA_041750575.1 Thiobacillus sp.
GCCGCCTGCAGGCCGGTCGCCCCCAGGGTGCCGGCCACCCCTTTGAGCGCATGGATGCGTTGCCGTGCTGCATCGCCCTTGTCTGCCGCAAGCTCGTCTTGCAGGCGCTGCGCATCCTTGTGGTGACCTGAGGTGAACTGCCGCAACAGCTCCACATAGGCGACCGTATCGCCATGCAGGGCGGCGAGTCCTCGACCGGTGTCGAGGCCGGCGAAGCCGAGCAGGGTGAGTGGCAGGTCTACCGGTTTTTGCGGCGGATGCGTCGGCGGAGTGGACAAGTGCACGCCGTCGGTTGGCGCACGGTGCGGCAGCCACTTCTGCAAGGCCGCATACAGCACATCGGGCTCCACCGGCTTGGCGACGAAATCGTTCATGCCGGCAGCCAGACAGGCGCGTCGGTCTTCCTCGAATACGTTGGCGGTCATTGCCAGAATGGGGGTGTGGCGGTAGTCGGGCAGGGCGCGTATCGTCCGGGTCGCTTCGAGGCCATCCATTTCCGGCATCTGCATATCCATCAGGATCAGATCGTAGGCATGGGCGCCGGCCTTCATCACCGCCACGCGGCCATTCTCTGCCGCATCCGTGGTCAGGCCTACCCCATGCAGCAACTCCAGTGCCACCTCGCGGTTGATGGCGTTATCTTCCGCGAGCAGGATGCGTGCACCGGCGTATGCCTGCAACGCGACCGCAGTGTCATCGCCTGGTGTTGCCGGATGCGTCTGCATTTTGCCTCGGCCGCGGCCAAGACTGACGACGAACCAGAAGGTGCTGCCCTGGCCTGGTGTGCTGTCGACGCCGGCCTCGCCGTCCATCAGTTGTGCCAGTCGGCGGGTGATGGCGAGTCCAAGGCCGGTCCCACCGTATTTGCGCGTAATCGAGGCGTCGATCTGCTCGAAGTCCTGAAAGAGTTGCGGCAGCCTGTCGGCGGGGATGCCGATGCCGGTGTCCTGAACTTCGAAGCGAACTGTGAGGCTGCCAGGCGTTTCCCTCAGCAGCTTGGCGCGCAGCCAGATCGAACCCTGCTCGGTGAATTTGACAGCGTTGCCGGCAAGGTTGAGCAATGCCTGACGCAGTCGCGTCGCGTCGCCGTGCAACCATGGCGGGACGCTGTCGGTGTCCACTTCGACGACCAGGCCCTTGGCATGCGCACGCTGAGCGATCAGCGAGCGCACATGATCGAAAACGGCCGAGAGGTGGAAGTCCGACTGGTCGATCGACAGCTTGCCCGCCTCGATCCTGGCCAGATCGAGAACGTCGCTGATGATCGAGAGCAGGTGCTTGGCGGCGCTGTCGATCTTGCCCAGCTTGTCGTTCTGCTCCGGCGTGGGGCTGGCGTGCCGCAGCAAGTGGGTGAGTCCGACGATGGCATTCATCGGCGTGCGGATCTCGTGACTCATGTTGGCGAGGAAGGCGCTCTTGGCGCGGTTGGCGACTTCCGCCGCTTCCTTGGCCGCGGCCAGCTGCGAGGTGCGGTCGATCACCAGTTCCTCGAGATGATGGCGATAGTGGTCGAGTTCCTCGCCGATGCGCTTCTTCTCGCTCACGTCTTCCTGGATGGACAGGAAATGCGATATCTGTCCGTCCTCCTGGCGGATCGGCGAAATGATCGCGAAATCGGTATAGAGATCTCCAGACTTGCGCCGGTTGATGAACTCGCCCTTCCATACCTTGCTCGCCTTGATCGCCTCCCACAATTCGGCATACGTTGCCGCGGATGTGAGGCCGGATTTCTGTATGCCGGTTTTCCTGCCGATGACTTCGCCGGTCGTATAGCCGCTGATGTCGGTAAACGCCTGATTCACATACTCGATTACGCCGTTGGCATCGGATATCACGATACTGTTTGGACTTTGCTCCACCGCCACCGCCAGTTTGCGCAACTGGGCTTCGCGGCGAAGCTCGTCGGTGATGTCGATGCTCAAGCCTACCAGCGCCACGGGTTCGCCCAATTCGTCGCGTTTCACTGCCTTGATGATGCGCAGATCGTGAATGCGTCCATCCACGAACGGCAGTTGCTGCTGGCTGACCGTTACGTCCGGGTTGGCCAGCGCATTGGCATCCGAGGCCAGGCATTGGGAGCGGAACGCCTCCGGCATCAGCTCGATGTAATGCGGCACCTCCAGGAAGCGCGATTCGGGGATGCCCATCGCCTGGCAAAAGGCGCGGTTGACGAACTCGATCTTGCCTTTGCCGTTCTGCAGCCAGATGCCGATGGGTGCGTGGTCGAGGATGAGTTGCAGCCTTTCCCGCTCGCGCGCAAGCGCCTGCTCTTCCTGATAGCGCGTAATCGCAATCGCCGCCAGGTTGCTGGCCAGGCTGACCAGACTGAGATGAAAAGGCGGCGGCTGCCGGCGCTCGCGGTAATACACCGCAAAGGTACCCAGCACCGTGCCGTTCGAATGAAGGATCGGCGTCGACCAGCAGGTCCGCAGGCCGTGAGGCAAGGCCAGATCGCGGTAATCGGCCCACAGCGGATCCGTTTCGATATCCTCGACGATCACCGGCTCGCGCCGCCAGGCAGCCGTGCCGCACGAGCCGGCGCCTTCGCCGATGGAGGCGCCGTCGATGGCCCGGATATAGGCATCCGGCAGGCTGGCCGCAGCGCCATGACGCAAATGGATGCCGTCTTCCAGCAGCAGGATCGACGTCAGCATGTCGGGCTCCAGCGCTTCGATACTTCGGGTCAGCTCGCCCAGCGTCTCCGCTAATGCCGTACCCGAGGCCACTCTTTCCAGGAGCTTGTTCTGGGTGAGCCTGAGTTGCTCCTCGAGTTTGTGTTCGGTGATATCCAGATTGATGCCGGACAAGCGAACTACCTTGCCGCTTGCGTCGCGGTGCGCACGGCCCTTGCTGACCAGCCAGCGGGTTTCTCCCGAGTCATGGCGAAAGCGGTATTCCACCTCGAAAGGTTCGTTGCGCGCGATGTTCTTTTCCCATTGGGCATCGATCAGCGGCAGATCGTCGGGGTGTACGCGCCCACGCCAATCGTCGTTGGTCTTCAGGCCGCCCGGCGGCACGCCGTACAGTCGTTCGCATTCGGGCGACCAGTAGCTCCGGTTGTTGAGCACATCCCATTCCCAGATGCCGACATGCGCGCCTTCCTGCACCATCAGCAAACGCTGTTCGCTTTCGCGCAGCAGGGCATTGGCCTCTTCGGCCAGCGCGCGGGCGGCGAAGGCGTCTTCCATCAGGTTCAGGGCGGCCAGCCGGGCCTGGTGCTGTTCCTCGAGTGCAGTCTGCTGGGTCTTGCGTAAAGCTTCCTCGGCGTCATGGAGGGCACGGCGCTCGCGGGCCTCGTTCCGGGCGCGCTCGATGGCGGCGGGCAGGCGCGTCAGATCAGTAGTGTCCGGTTAAAAATCAAACAAAATCAGTTGGTTATCTGGTGGCAGCGGAATGCTTCTGGTGGTGTCTGGC
>JBGSZD010000345.1:0-1570 GCA_041750575.1 Thiobacillus sp.
GCGCACGGTTGACTGGCTTCCATGCTGCTGCGCCTTTCGCGTCCATCGCCGCGCGGCGGCGATTGAGTTCGGCATCGGCAAGGCGCACGTTGATCGTGCGCCTGGGAATGTCGATGTCGATCAGGTCGCCCTCTTCGACCAGGCCGATGTTGCCGCCTTCCGCCGCTTCCGGGCTGGCGTGGCCGATGGAAAGGCCCGAGGTGCCGCCGGAGAAGCGGCCGTCGGTGATCAATGCGCACACCTTGCCCAGCCCCTTCGATTTCAGGTACGAGGTCGGATACAACATTTCCTGCATGCCGGGGCCGCCGCGCGGGCCTTCGTAGCGGATCACCACCACATCGCCGGCAGCGATTGTGTCGCCGAGGATGGCGTCGACTGCGGCCTCCTGCGATTCGAACACGCGTGCCGGACCGGAGAACTTGAGGATGTGTTCGTCGACCCCGGCGGTCTTGACGATGCAGCCGTCGAGCGCGAGGTTGCCGTACAGCACCGCCAGGCCGCCGTCTTTCGAATAGGCATGTTCGAGGTCGTGGATGCAGCCGTTGACGCGGTCGTCGTCCAGTTTGGCGAAGCGGCGATCCTGCGAGAACGCGGTCTGCGTCGGCACGCCGCCAGGCGCGGCGCGGAAGTAGTCTTTGACATCATTGTTGGTGGTGCGGCGGATGTCGTAGGTGTCGATCTGCTCGCCCAGCGTTTTGCACAGCACGGTCGGCAGCTCGCGATGCACCAGCCCGCCGCGTTCGAGTTCACCCAGAATCGCCATCACGCCGCCGGCACGGTGCACGTCTTCCATGTGGTAGGTCTGGATCGACGGCGCCACTTTCGACAGATGCGGCACGCGACGGCTCATGCGGTCGATATCTTTCATGGAAAAATCGACGCCGGCTTCGTGCGCGGCGGCCAAGAGGTGCAGCACGGTGTTGGTCGAACCGCCCATCGCGATGTCGAGCGCGATGGCGTTCTCGAACGCGTCGAAGCTGGCGATCGCGCGCGGCAGCACGCTGGTATCGCCGTCGTCGTAATAGCGGCGCGCATTCTTCACGATCAGTCGTGCGGCGGCGAGAAACAGGTTCTTGCGGTCGGCATGGGTCGCCAGCAGCGAGCCGTTGCCGGGCAGGGAGAGGCCCAGCGCTTCGGTCAGGCAGTTCATCGAGTTGGCGGTGAACATGCCCGAGCACGAACCGCAGGTCGGGCAGGCGGAACGTTCAAGCTGCTCGACCTTCTCGTCGCTGACCTTGCTGTCGGCGGCCGACACCATGGCATCGACCAGGTCGAGCTTGATGGTTTTGCTTTCCCAGATGACCTTGCCCGCTTCCATCGGGCCGCCGGAGACGAACACCGTCGGGATGTTCAGCCGCAGCGCGGCATTCAGCATCCCCGGCGTGATCTTGTCGCAGTTGGAAATGCACACCAGCGCGTCGGCGCAGTGGGCGTTGACCATGTATTCGACCGAGTCGGCGATCAGGTCGCGGCTCGGCAGCGAATAAAGCATGCCGCCGTGGCCCATCGCAATGCCGTCGTCGACCGCGATGGTGTTGAATTCCTTGGCCACGCCGCCCGCCGCCTCGAT
>JBGSZD010000346.1:0-9393 GCA_041750575.1 Thiobacillus sp.
GGCGCCATCGCGGCGATGGCATCGGCCGGCAGCGCCAGCACTTCCACCCCTCCTTCGACCGCGCGGTTGGAAAGGATGACGGCGTCTGGCCCGAGCAAGTCGCGCAACTGGCGCATGGCTTCACGGGATGTTTTGGCGACGATACGTTGGACGTTCATGCTGCTCCTCCTACCAGGGAAGTCACTTTGATCTGTTTGCCTTCGGGCACTTCAGCGTGCGAAAGCACCTTGAGTTGCGGCACCGTGCGCCGCAGGAAACGTGCAAGTAGCGGACGCAGCACGGCCGGCGTCAGCAATACGGGGGGATGGCCCAGCGCTTCCTGCCGCTGGGTCGAGGTCTGGGTCCGCTCCAGCAGGGTGTCGGCGAGACCGGGCTCCATGGCGGCGGCATCGCTGCCCGCCTGCAGGGTTTGCAGCAGCAGGCGCTCGAGCCCGTGATCCAGCGCGATCACCGGCAGCTCGCTGGAAGAACCATAAATCTGCTGCACGATCGATCGGCCCAGCGCCACCCGCACCAGGGCGGTGAGTTCGTACGGATCCTGCACGCGTGCGGCGTGCTCCAGCAGGGTGTCGATGATGCTGCGCATGTCGCGGATCGCCACGCCTTCGATGAGCAGGTTTTGCAATACTTTCTGCACCGTGGTCAGCGGCAGCATTTTCGGTACCAGGTCTTCCACCAGCTTGGGTGCGCTCTTGCTCAGGTGGTCGAGCAGCGCCTGCGCTTCCTGCCGGCCCAGCAATTCTGCGGCATGCAGGGTGACCAGATGATTGAGGTGGGTGGCCACCACGGTACCGGCATCGACCACGGTGTAGCCCATGGCCTGCGCTTGTTCGCGCTGTTCGGATTCGATCCACACGGCAGGTAGCCCGAACGCCGGATCGCGCGTGGCAACGCCAGGCAGCGCGGCGACGACGCTGCCCGGATCGATGGCGAGGAACTGGCCGGTACGGACTTCGCCGCTGCCTATTTCCACGCCTTTCAGCGTAATGCGATAGCTGTTCGGGTTGATTTCGAGGTTGTCGCGAATGTGCACGGCGGGCGGCAGGAAGCCGATCTCGCGGGCGAATTTCTTGCGGATGCCCTTGATGCGGCGCACCAGTTCGCCGTCGGCGGCGCTGTCCACCAGCGGAATCAGGCGGTAGCCGACTTCCAGACCGAGCGTGTCGATGGGTGCGACGTCTTCCCAGCTGGCTTCCTGGGATTCGACCGAAGCGACGGGCACTGTCTGGACTTCAGGCGGCGCCTCCTGCTGCCGCTTGGTGTTCCTGTAGGCCAGCCAGACCATGCCGCCCGCCAGCAGCAGGAAGGCGAAGTTCGGCATGCCGGGGATCATGCCCATCATGCCGAGAATGCCGGCGGTGATGTAGAGCGCCTGGGTCTTGTTGAACACGTTGGACATCATCTGGCCGGCGATGTCCTCCTCGGTGCTGACGCGGCTGACGATGATGCCGGCGGCGATGGAAATCACCAGTGCGGGAATCTGCGCAACCAGGCCGTCGCCGATTGCCAGCAAGGTGTAGTTCTGCGCGGAATCAGCCACCGACAGATCGTGCTGCATTACGCCGACGATCAGGCCGCCGATGATGTTGATCAGCAGAATGAGAATGCCGGCGATGGCATCGCCGCGCACGAATTTCGACGCGCCGTCCATCGAGCCGAAGAAATCGGCTTCCTGCGCAACCTCGGCGCGGCGGCGGCGCGCTTCGTTTTCATCGATGAGGCCGGCATTGAGGTCGGCGTCGATGGCCATCTGTTTGCCGGGCATCGCGTCGAGGGTGAAACGCGCGCTGACCTCGGCGATGCGGCCGGCACCCTTGGTGATGACGATGAAGTTGATCACCACCAGGATGACGAACACGATGATGCCGACCGCGTAGTTGCCGCCGACGAGGAAGTGGCCGAAGGCTTCGATCACCTTGCCCGCCGCGTCTGGGCCGGTGTGGCCTTCCAGCAGCACCACGCGGGTGGAGGCGACGTTGAGCGACAGGCGCAGCAGCGTGGAGAGCAGCAGCACCGTGGGGAAGGCCGCGAAATCGAGCGCCTTCTTGGTCGACAGGCTGACCAGCAGCACCATGATCGAGAGCGCGATGTTGAAGGTGAACAGCATGTCGAGCGCGAACGCCGGCAGCGGCAGTACCAGCATCGCCAGGATGAGGACGATGAAGATCGGCGCGGCCATCGCGCGAGCGTTGGTCGCGTTGAACAGATTGGAGAGACTCAGCGTTCCATTCATGCGGCGCTCCCGGCCGGATCGAGTACGGCAGGATCAAGCTCCGGCGGCACCGACAGATCGGAGGGGATGGCCGGATACAAGCCACCCACCCGCTGGAAATGACGCAGCTGGAACACATAGGCCAGCACCTCTGCGACGGCAGCATAGAGCGTGGCCGGGATTTCATCGCCGAGCTCGGTATGGCGGAACAGTGCGCGCGCCAGCGGCGGCGCTTCCAGCAGCGGCACGTGATGTTCCGCTGCAAGTTCGCGGATTTTCGCGGCAACGGCATCGGCGCCCTTCGCCACCACGCGCGGCGCACCCATCTTGCCTTCGCTGTATTTCAGCGCCACGGCGTAGTGGGTCGGGTTGGTCACCACGACGTCGGCGGTCGGCACCTCGGCCATCATGCGGCGACGCGCCATTTCGCGCTGCTGCGCACGGATGCGCGCCTTGACGTGCGGATCGCCTTCCGATTCCTTGGCTTCCTGGCGCAATTGCTCCTTGGTCATCTTGAGCTTGTTGTAATAGCTCCAGAGTTGATACGGCAGGTCCAGCACGACAATGAAAATCATCGCGCCCGAAGCGAGCATGAATACCTTGCCGATCAGGTCGCCCATGTGGACGATGGCGCTGTCTGGCGCTTCCAGGCTGAGCGAAAAAATTGCGTCCAAATTGGACCAGATCAGCCAGGTCGCGACAACACCCAGCAAACCGACCTTGGCCAGCGATTTGATCAGTTCGGCCAGACCCTGGCTCGAAACTATCCGCTTGATGCCGGACAAGGGATTGAGGCGTTTGAAGTCCGGCATGATCGCCTTGGTGCTGAACAGCCAGCCGCGCAGCAGCAGCGGCGATGCCAGGGTGGCGATCACGACCAGAATGAGGAACGGTGCGAGCGCGAATGCCGCGTCGAAAAACAGGCTGGACAGTTTCGACATGACAAATGCGCTGTCGCGGGCGATGGCGGGGTCGAAATCCAGGCTGCCGCGCACGATGCCCGACAGGGTCTGTCCGAGGCTGTTCGCCATCATCCAGAGTCCAGCGCCGCCGGTCATCAGCACGACGAACGTCGCCAGCTCGCGCGACTGGACGACTTGGCCGTCTTCGCGCGCTTTCTCCAGTCGCTGTGGCGACGGGGCTTCTGTCCGTTCCTGATCGCTTTCTTCAGCCATCCCTGATTTCACCTAGTGAGGAGACTCGCCTTGCCTGATGCAAGACGGGCTTTCTTAGGTTGAATTATTGGTCATGCCCGGCGCGGGCAATCAGGGGAATAACGGTGGAATTGGCCTGCTATTTCGCGGCTGGCGGGGTGACTGGCGCAGTCGAGACGCCGCCCGCCTTTTCGATTTCGCTGCGCGCTTCGGTTTCGTCGGCAACATTGACGCCGCCGGCTTCCTTGGTGACGGCTTCCTCGGTGCGCTTGTTCATCACGATGATGCTGATGCGGCGATTGACCGGATCATGGGGCGCAGCCTGGTTGAACGGCACGGAAGACGCCAACCCGACCACGCGCAGCATCTTCACTTCGTCCATGCCGCCGGCGATCAGTTCACGGCGCGAGGCATTGGCCCGATCGGCCGAGAGTTCCCAGTTACTGTAGCCGCGCCCGCCGTTGGCATACGGCGTGGCATCGGTGTGGCCCGACAGGCTGACGCGGTTCTGCACATCGTTCAGCACCGGGCCGATCTCGCGCAGGATGATTTTGGTGTAAGACTGCAGGTCGGCGCTGGCCGAACTGAACATGGGCCGGTTCTGCTCGTCGACGATCTGGATGCGCAGGCCTTCGCTGGTGATGTCGATCAGCAGTTGCCGTTTGAATTGCTTCAGCGTGGGATTGGCCTCGATCGCCATTTCCAGGCTTTTCTTCAACTGCTTGAGATTCGCCGCTTCGATGCGTTCGAGTTCAGCCTGGGCCGCCTTCAGGTTGTAGGATTTTTTCTCGGCTTCGGTTTCGCCTTTTTTGACTTGCCCGGCTGTGCGGGTCAGATCCTGGCCGCCGCCTTTGATGACGCTGGAGCTGTCGCCGCTGCCGGAACCGCCCTGCATCGCTACCTTGAGCGGCGTCTTGAAGTATTCCGCGATCCCGTTGAGGTCGCCCTTGGCGGTCGACCCCAGCAGCCACATCAGCAGGAAGAAGGCCATCATCGCGGTCACGAAGTCGGCGTAGGCAATCTTCCAGGCGCCGCCGTGATGGCCGCCCGCCACCTTCTTGATGCGCTTGACGATGATGGGCGCTTTTTGCTCGCTCATGGGGAAAACTCAAATCCGGGACGGGTAAGGGTCAGCGCGATTTCGCGCCCTTCACGTGCTCTTCCAGCTCGCTGAAGGTGGGACGCTCGGTCGAGAACAGCACTTTGCGTCCGAATTCGACCGCAATCGCCGGCGCATAGCCATTGATGCTGGCCAGCAACGTGACCTTGACGCACTGATACATCTTGGTCGACTCGTGCAGCTTCTGTTCGAGCAGGCTGGCAAGCGGTCCGACAAAACCATAGGCCAGCAAAATACCGAGGAAGGTACCGACCAGCGCATGCGCGATCAGGATACCCAGTTCCGCCGGCGGCAGATGCACCGATTCCATTGTGTGCACCACGCCCATCACCGCCGCCACGATACCGAATGCGGGCAGACCGTCGCCGAGCTTGGCGACGACGTGCGCCGGTACTTCGCCCTCGTGATGGTGGGTTTCGATTTCGTTGTCCATCAGGTTTTCGATTTCAAACGCGTTCATGCTGCCGCTCACCATCAGGCGCAGATAGTCGGTGAGAAACTCGACGATATGGTGGTCGACCATGATGGTCGGGTACTTGGAAAACAGCGGGCTGCTCTCGGGCGTTTCGACGTCGGCTTCCACCGACATCAGGCCTTCCTTGCGGATCTTGGTCAGCAGTTCGTACAGCAGCGAGAGCATGTCCATGTACAGCGCGCGCGTGTATTTCGAACCCTTGAACACCGTGGGCAATGCCTTCATGGTGGCCTTGACGGACTTGCCGTTGTTGCCGACGAAGAATGCGCCCAGCGCACCGCCGCCGATCATCAGCAGTTCCAGCGGCTGGAACAAGGCAGCCAGGTGCCCGCCCGCCAGCGCGAAGCCGCCGAACACGCTTACCACCACGACGATATATCCAATGATGACTAACACGACAGTCGTTCCTTTTGGTTGATTCAGCTGACGGGTCTTGTTTCATCCCGCCCTCTTTGCCCGTTTTCAAACTGGGACTCTCTGGATGAGGATTCGACCGAATCGAAAAAAACTTGATGGCGCATCGCGGGTATTTCGCTGAATCCATCACATGCGCCACGCATACAAGATGTGTCGCGCGCCTTCGGCCAGCGGGATTACCTGATCCGGTTGCCGCGACTCGACCGGGAAAGAGAGACTGATGAACTGGCTGCCTGCTCGCATCTGGATCTGTGCCTGTTGCCACAGCGCGGGCATGGCGGCAGGCGAGAGAAAGGCGAATACCACGTCGTAATCAGCCAGATTCAGAGCAGCGTAGTCGCGCCGCATGAACGACACCCGGCTGCGTTTGAGCCAGGCCCGCACGCGGCTGATGAGCCAGGGCGCCGGGGCAATTTCGGTTCCGTAAAAACGGCCCTGCGGAAAATGCGATTCCAGATAAAAAGGCACGTCGCCCAGACCGCTGCCAAGATCGATGAAACGGAACGTCCCCGTTTGCGGCAGTAGCGGGGTCACGGCCTGCCAGGCCTTGCGGTCGGACAGATACAAGGGCACACGGGTACGAAAGGTGCTCCAGTAGAACAACACCAGCAGCAGGAAAATGGTCAGATAGATCCAGGCAGGCAGATCCGCTTTCTGGGCCAGCACAATCGCCGAAAAAAATCCAAGATGCAGTGGCGGCCACCAGGCGGGTTGACGCCAGGCGCGGCTCAACGCGGCAGCAATGACGCCTTGCGCGAGCGCAAGCTGCCAGAGAACGAGCGAATGGGGAAAAACGGAAGTCAGCAGGAAACTTAGTCCTGCCGCCGCCAGTAAGGCAGCGCACTGGATGACGAGCGACTGAAGACTCAGCGGCAGGCGCATCATCATCCGACACTCACGCGGCGATTCAGGCCGCGGCGGTCAGTTCGATCTGGGCCTCGGCCTTGGCTTTGCGGGTCTTGCCAGCACGTGCGGGCATGTTGCACAGGCCACAAACGTATTCGTTGTGAAGATCGTCCGGGTGCACCACGAAGTGGCCGCCGCAGCATTTGCAAACGGTGGTTTCGAGCATGCGGCTTTCAAAGAAACGATTCAGCGTCCAGGCGCGGGTGAAACTCAACACGGCCTCGATCTGGTTGGTGTGCAGGTATTCCTGATACAGGCGGTAGCTTTTGAGCACGGCTTCGATGCCGCTGCATTCGCTGTTCTTGCTGATATAGCGATGAATGTTGATGAACAGCGATGAATGGACGTTGGGCAGCCAGGTCAGGAACCAGTCGGTCGAAAACGGCAGCATGCCCTTGGGCGGCGAAACGCCTTTGACTTCCTTGTACAGCTTGAGCAAACGTTCACGCGACAGCGAGGTTTCGCATTCGAGTACCTGCGGACGGGCGCCGAGTTCGATCAACTCGATCGCCAGTTGGGTGTCGCGCATTTCGGTCAACAGACTTTTCTTGCTCATTTTGACACTCCCCTAAGCTTCATTTTTAGTACGGCTTCGTTTTTGTACGGCGCTACTCAACTCGATCAGGCAAAGGCCTCCACAGCCTGGCCCGCCATCAGGATGGCCGCATGCGATTGCGCCAGGGTGCGATCCTTGGTGTAGTTGGTCAGCATGTTCAGCACCACGCCGTCGTCGAAGCGGAAGCGCGATACCAGCATGCCGGAGCCGTCCAGCTTGAGAATTTGCGCAGGGGTCAGCGCCTCGATCAGATCGGCCACGTCCTGGCTGATGCCCAGACGAAAGACGGCGGTCGCCTTGTCGTGTTGGATCATGTTTTGCGCCAGCATCAGGTAGTTGAGATTGACATCGCGCATTTCATCCAGCATTTCGTCCAGTTTCATTTTGCCTGTCCTTCTTCGTTGAATTTTTTCGAATTCACACTTCAGTCAGCGTGGTGAATTCGTTATCGGACGACAAGCTGGAAAGCTAATGTAGACGAGCGCTGTATTCGCGGACGGAGAAGAACGACTTCGCGTGTCGGTGTTTGTCCTACAAACCGCTTCTTGCGGCGGGAATCGAGGCATTGGAACCGCCCCGCCCCGCTTGGGCCAAGGTGGCATTCACATTTTATAACAATGACTTGTGGCATACATAGCCGCAAGCGATGCAGGCGGGCGCCCGCGCGGATGCCTCAGCTACGCTGGTAGATATCCTCGAAGCGCACGATGTCGTCCTCGCCCAGATAGGAACCGGATTGCACCTCGATCATGTGCAGGTCGATCTTGCCGGGGTTTTCCAGACGGTGCGTCGTGCCCAACGGAATGTAAGTGGACTGGTTTTCGGTCAACAGCTTGACCTCGTCGCCACAGGTGACGCTCGCCGTGCCGGACACCACGATCCAGTGCTCGGCGCGGTGGTGGTGCATTTGCAGGCTGAGTTTTTCGCCCGGCTTGACCATGATGCGCTTGACCTGGAAACGCTCGCCGTCGTCGATCCCCTCGTACCAGCCCCACGGCCGGTATACCTGCTTGTGGATCAGGTGCTCGCAACGGTTTTCGGCTTTCATGCGATCAACCAACTTCTTCACGTCCTGCACCTGATCTTTCTTCGCCACCAGCACCACGTCAGCGGTTTCCACCACCACCAGGTCGGTTACACCCAGCAGGGCAACCATGCGGGTTTCCGCACGGACGAAGTTGCCATGCGCGTTTTCCAGCATGACGTCGCCGCGGATCGCGTTGCCGTCGGCATCCTTCTCCGCCACATCCCACAGCGCCGACCAGGCGCCGATGTCGTTCCACGCCATGTCAGCCGGCACTACCGCCGCGCGGCGGGTGTGTTCCATCACCGCATAATCGACCGACTCCGAGGGACAGGCCTCGAACGCTGCGGGATCCAGACGGACGAAATCGAGGTCCAGGGTGGCCGCGTCGAGCGCGGCGCGGCTGGCGTCGAGGATGTCTGGACGCAAGGTTTGAAGTTCGTTGAGGAAATCCACCGCGCGGAACAGGAACATGCCGCTGTTCCAATAGTAATCGCCGGCATCCACATACTGCTGCGCGGTCGCCAAATCCGGTTTCTCGACGAAAGCCGCTACCTGATGCGCGCCGGCGGAATCCGCCAGCGGCGCGCCCTTCTTGATATAGCCATAGCCGGTTTCCGGGGTGGCGGCGACAATGCCGAAAGTGGCGAGGTGGCCGTTTGTCGCTGCTGCGGCTGCAACGCGAATTGCCGCATGGAAGGCCGCGACGTCGCCGATCAGGTGGTCGGCTGGCAGCACCAGCATCAGCGCCTCGGGATCGTCGCGCATCAACATCAGCGCGGCAACCGCAATCGCCGGCGCAGTGTTGCGGCCCACCGGTTCCAGCACGATCGCGCGCGGCGTCGAACCGATCTGGCGCATCTGCTCGGCGATCATGAAGCGATGTTCGACATTGCACACCATCAGCGGCGCGGCGATTTCCGGCATGTCCGCCAGGCGGCTGACGGTGTCCTGCAGCAGGCTGAAGTCGCTGGCGAGGGGCAACAATTGCTTGGGCAATGCCGCGCGGGACATGGGCCACAGGCGGGTGCCCGAGCCACCGGAAAGGATCACAGGATGAATAGCGGTCATGTTGAGTGTTCTGGTTAGTGTGTTCGTCGATGAAGGCAAGTTTTATACCCGGCCTGCGTGCAGTTCAGTCAGCGTCCGCCAGTGTGCCGCAGGCCACGGAAAACGCAAATCCCCTCGTCAAACAGATGTGTCGTTGCCATGACGATTTTCACGCTGTGGTTTGGGCCGGACAGTTGAAAAATCCCGGATTTGTTCGATCTTGCCACTGCAACACAACGTTTTTATGTCGGCATCCAGCCAGCTTCCGTAGTTTCGCACCAGATGAACCCCGAAGCTGACCCCTAAAGAAACCGTGAACGTCGCCGTTACTACTCTCAATACTTACTGCTGCATGGAATCCACGCACTTAAGTAGATTTCCCTTGAAAATTGCCCGGTACGGGGTTTTACCCCAGGCGCTCCTCCTCCTGCCACACCGGGTTTTTAGCGGCGCCTCTGGCGCCGCTTTTGTTTTGCCTG
>JBGSZD010000347.1:0-1723 GCA_041750575.1 Thiobacillus sp.
CTGGGAAAGGCCGGAAGGCGGCGGCGGCCTTTCCTGCCTGGTCGAGGATGGCGATGTGCTGGAGCGCGGCGGCGTGAATTTCTCGCATGTCAAAGGTGACAAACTGCCACCTTCCGCCTCGGCGCATCGGCCGGAATTGGCAGGCAGGCGCTGGGAAGCGATGGGCGTCTCGCTGGTGCTGCACCCGCGCAACCCCTACGCGCCGACGGTGCACATGAACGTGCGCTGTTTCGTCGCGCTGAAGGACGGCGAAGCGCCAGTGTGGTGGTTCGGCGGCGGCATGGACCTCACGCCCTATTACGGCTTCGAGGAAGACGCGCGCCATTTTCACGCCACCTGCAAAACCGCGCTCGATCCGTTCGGCGCCGACCTGCATCCGCGCTTCAAGCAATGGTGCGACCGCTATTTCTTCCTCAAGCACCGCAACGAGCCGCGCGGCATCGGCGGTGTGTTCTTCGACGACTTTTCAGAAGGCGGTTTCGATCACGCCTTCGCCATGACCAAGAGCGTCGGCGATGCCTTCCTCGCTGCCTACCTGCCCATCCTCGAACGTCGCAAGGCGCACGACTACGGCGAGCGCGAACGCGATTTCCAGGCCTACCGGCGCGGCCGCTACGTCGAATTCAACCTGGTGTTCGACCGCGGCACGTTGTTCGGCCTGCAGTCGGGCGGCCGCACCGAATCGATCCTGATGTCGCTGCCGCCCATCGTGAAATGGCGCTACGACTGGCACCCCGAACCCGGCACGCCGGAAGCGGCGCTGTATACCGATTTCCTCACCGCGCGCGACTGGGTCTGAACGATGCATAAAGTTCCGCGCCGCATCCTCATCGGCCTTGGCGTCCTGCTGCTGCTCGTCGCCCTGCTTGGGCTGATCGCCTGGGAACTGGTGTCGTCGGCGCTGGAGGCCAAATACCTCGCCAAGACCGCGCAGAAAATGACCTGGCAGCTCAAGCCCGGCCCGTCCGAGCGCATCCGCTATCCCGACGGCGGGCCCTATGATGTACGCCTCGGCTACAGCAAGTTGCCGGATTATCTGACCCGGCTGCAGAAGGCCGGCTGGCAGATCGATCAGCAGGCCAAGATCAGCGCGCAGATGGAGCGCGCCGACGATCTGGGTTTGTTCCTGCCGTATCACGAGAAGGATCAGGCCGGCTTGAGCGTGCTCGACAGCGACGGTAAATCGCTTCATCAAGGCCGCTATCCGACGCGGGGTTACAGCCACTTCGAGGACATCCCCAAGGTGCTGGTCGACGCGCTGCTCTACGTCGAGAACCGCGAGCTGCTGGCCGAGGAATTCCCCACCCGCAATCCGGCGGTGGAATGGGATCGACTCGCCCAGGCGCTGCTGGAAAAAGGCGTCAGCCTGATCGACAAGAACCGCAACGTGCCGGGCGGCAGCACGCTGCCGACGCAGATCGAAAAATACCGCCACTCGCCCGAAGGCATGACATCGAGCATGCTCGAAAAGCTGCGCCAGATGGGCACCGCCAGCCTGCGCGCCTATCTCGACGGCGCCAACACGCTGCCGATGCGGAAGAAGACCGTGATGGCCTACCTCAACACCGTGCCGCTGGCCGCCGCACCGCGCTTCGGCGAAGTCAACGGCGTCGGCGACGGGCTGTGGGCGTGGTACGGCCTCGACTTCGCCGAGATCAACCGCACCCTGGCCCGCAAGCCGGGCTACCACGACACCGCCTACGCCAGCGCGCTCAAGCATGTC
>JBGSZD010000348.1:0-3652 GCA_041750575.1 Thiobacillus sp.
GGCCATCCCACCCAGGCGTGCCGCGACACGCCGGATCAGATCGCGCGCTACCGCGGGCGCATTTCCGGGCCACTACTCGACCGCATCGACATCCAGATCAGCGTGCCGGCGCTGACGCAGGACGAGCTGATGCAAGCCGGCACGGGCGAAACCAGCGCCGCAGTCCGCACGCGCGTGCAAGCAGCACGCGACCGTCAGATGCGGCGCCAAGGCAAACCCAATGCCGCGCTGGGCACTCAGGAAATCGACCGCTTTTGCACGCTGGATTCGGCGGGGGAAACCCTGCTCAAACAAGCCATCGCTCGATTGAATTTATCGGCACGCGCCTACCACCGCGTGCTCAAGCTGGCGCGCAGCGTGGCCGATCTCGCTGGCAGCGACGCTATTTCCCCCGTGCATCTCGCCGAAGCAATCCAATATCGAAGACAGGCTGCATGAGCGACCCTTACGAATCCTGGCAGGAAGAAAAGCGCTCGGCCTGGCTGTATCGCGTGGTCTCCGACTGCGAAAGCGGTACACCGCGCGCGGCGCTGTTTAATGAGTTGGCCCAGGCAGCCGACGACCAGGCTGAAATCTGGCTGGCCGCCATTTCCAAAAGAGGGGGTCCAGCGCCCCCTCCATTCCAGCCCGATATGCGCACCCGTGTCGTCGCCCGACTGACTCGCATCTTCAAGCCGCGCGCCATGCGCGCGGTGCTGGCGGCGATGAAAGTGCGCGGCATGGCGCTTTACATGAAAAATCCGCCGCACCCCATGCCCGTCCGACGCGAAGACATCGGCAAACGCCACCAAAACGGCGGTGCCGGCAATGCCCTGCGCGCTGGGGTGTTCGGCGTCAACGATGGCCTGGTATCGAATGCCGCGCTGATTTACGGCGTAGCCGGCGCCGCCCCGGAACCATCGGTCATCGTGCTGACTGGTGTGGCCGGCCTGTTGGCAGGCGCGTTCTCGATGGCGGCGGGCGAGTATGTGTCGATGCGCTCGCAGCGCGAGATGTTCGAGTACCAGATCGGCCTGGAACGCGACGAACTGGAAGAGTATCCGCAAGAGGAAGCCGCCGAACTGGCGCTGATCTACGCGGCCAAGGGTATGGATGCGGCCGAGGCACGGCGCCTGGCCGACACGCTGATGCTGGATCCGGAGCGCGCACTCGACACCCTGGCGCGCGAGGAACTCGGTCTCAATCCCGACGAGCTTGGCTCGCCCTGGGTGGCGGCCCTGTCTTCGTTCTCCGCCTTCACCGCCGGTGCGGCGATTCCGCTGCTGCCGTTTCTGTTCAACTGGAGCATGGCGCTCGCCGTCTCCGTCGCGCTCACGGCGTTGGGCCTGTTCGCCGTCGGCGCCAGCATGAGCCTGTTCACCGGCCGTCATGCCAGGTTGAGTGGCCTGCGCATG
Source organism: Thiobacillus sp. (assembly GCA_041750575.1). Taxonomy (GTDB): domain Bacteria; phylum Pseudomonadota; class Gammaproteobacteria; order Burkholderiales; family Thiobacillaceae; genus Thiobacillus. Next base: position 1,395 of record JBGSZD010000348.1, read on the forward strand.
CTCGGTATCGGTGGAGCGGCAGGCTTGGCCACATATTTCATTGGGGCTTGGCTGGGGGTCACGCTGAGCTAGGAACTCAAGCGTTTCTTATCCGCGAAGGTCGCGAAGAGCCACCCTGATTTCCAAGACCGCCTTCACGTTTCTTTACGACCTTCGTGGATAAACAAAATCAAGTCTGCTCCCACGGTAATCCATCGAAGCGCCAGCCATTTTTGGTGCTGCGGTGACGCGACGCGTCCATGTCACCTTCGAATCCGTGTTCGACGTTGTAAACCGCGGGAAAGCCATATTTTTCAAGGTAACGCCCGGCATCCGCCGAGCGCCTCCCCGAACGGCAGATCAACACGACCGGACGGTTGGCCGACGCGGCCTTGCGCGCGTGCCCTAGAAAATCCGGGTTCACGTCCCAATCCGGGCCGTCCTGCCAGGCGATGTGAATCGCACCAGTCGGGTGACCCACAAACAGATATTCGATTTCCGAACGACAGTCGATGAATACTGCCTCGGGATGCGCTTGCAGAAATTCATGGGCTTGCAAAGGGGTGAATGACTGCATGACGGATACTCCATGAAGGTTCGGCTGTGAGCATAGCACCGGATCGCAGGGCGAAAAAAAGCCCCGCTACGCGGGGCTTGTGCTGCTCTGCAGAAAGATCGTTCAGACAGCCTTGCGACGTGCCATGCGGGTCAAGCCGAGGAAGCCGGCGCCCATCAGCAACAGCGTGCCCGGCTCCGGCACGCCACCACCGGGAGTACCGCCGCCACCGCAACCACCGGGAATCGTACCCGAGGTCGGGCATTTGTTGCCGGTCAAGCCAGCAAGCTTGAAGTAGTCGTCGACTTTATCCATCCCACTACCGAGGCCGTTGTAGGCACTAATCAGCCAGTGGCTGGAATAAACGGAGTTGGTGATATCGAATGTCCCGGTACCGCTTTTATTGTAATGATTGATCAACTGCCAGGAATTGGAAGTGAGATTAGTGTAGGTCAAGCCCAGCGGAGTGGTGGCGAGTGTTGCAGCCCCCACATAGGCGTAAACACTGAAATCGGTATCGCCATTCGACCAACCGATATTGAGGCTGCTCAGATTGACCTTGTCGGTGCTGGTGATGCCGCCTGCGCCATCGGAAAACGAGATCAGGACGGATTCGATCGCACCGTCATTGTCGAGTGCATGTTGGGGGCTACCCGTCGATTCACCGGTAGTAGTCACGCCTAAACCACCACTGTAGTAGGCCGTCGTCGCAGTCATGGTTGCGGTAGTATTGTTCGCAGCCGAAAAGGCTTTGGCGGTAGCAGTCAAGCCCGAAGCTGATGCAGGCCCCGTGCTGCTATACGTCCAAGTAGCGGCGCCGGCCGAAGTGGATACAAGGGCCGCGAACACTAGAGAAGCGGTCAATCCAAATGTGTGCATGGTTTTCATTGTGATAATCCTTATGCTTGGGTGTTGGTTCTGTTCGTGCCTATTCCTAAGCAATCATGGTGCCAGCCTTGAAAATATACTTATTTATCAAGGGTTAACGATTGTTCGGTTCCCTGCGTTTTTGGTTAATGTAAAAAAATCCGACAAACTCCGCGTCAAGGTCGCTTGATCCGGGCCAATGTTTCCTTGAGATGCCGCTGAATATCCGGGTCGTCAGGCGCGCGCAATGCTGCCTCGCGCAAATAACGCAGGCCTTTTTCCGCCTGGCCCTGCTGCACCAGCACCCAGCCCAGTGTGTCGTTGACCTGCGGCTGGTTGGGTGCCAGCGCGCGCGCCTGCTCGGCATGGCTGAGCGCGGTGGTGTCGCCCAACTGCAACAGTACGTTGGCAAGGTTGTTGTGCGCGCGCGCGTCCTTGGCATTGGTGCGGACCAGCTCGGCGTAAACCGCCCGTGCCTTCGCGGCATCTTTCTGCGCCATCCAGGCTTCACCCAAGGCATGCGCGGCCAGGCGATCCTGCGGATAGCGCGTCCGCCAACCCGCCATCAGCGTGGCGGCGTCGGCTGGCTGGCCGGACGCCATCAACGCACCGTAGAGACCGAACGCCGTTGCGGACGAAGGAGCGAGCGCATGCGCCTTGCGATAGGCGGCGATGGCATCCGGAAAGCGCTTTTGCGTCATGCGGATTTCGCCGAGCAAGGCTTGCGCTTCGGCAGCTGCGCCGGATCGGCCGAGCAGGGCCTGCAGCTGTTTTTCAGCTTCGTTCGCGTTGCCGCTTTGCAATTCCAGCCGCACGCCCAGGGCCAGTGCGGGCGCGTAGCTGGCGTAAGCCAGCA
>JBGSZD010000349.1:0-11428 GCA_041750575.1 Thiobacillus sp.
CGCAGGCCTTGCTGCTGGCAGGCCCGCGCGGGGTAGGCAAGGGCGCACTGGCGCTGGCATGGGCGCGGGCCTTGCTGTGCGAAGCGCCCCTGCCTGACGGTGCAGCATGCGGCAGTTGTGCGGCCTGCCACTGGTTCGACATGGGTGCGCACCCGGATTTTCGGCTGATCACCCTGCAGGAAAAAACCGGCAAGGAAGGCGAAACCCGCATGGCGACCGCCATCGAAGTCGACCAGGCGCGCGAGGCGGTCGATTACGTACAGTTGTCCACCTACCGGGCGGGTTTTCGCGTGGTGCTGGTCGATCCGGCGGACAGCCTCAACCTGGCGGCCGCCAACGCCCTGTTAAAGGTGCTGGAGGAACCGCCGTTAAATACCGTATTCGTGCTGGTGTCGGATCAGCCGCGGCGCTTGTTGCCAACGATACGCAGCCGCTGTACGCGGCTCGACGTCGGACTGCCGGAAGCGGAAATGGCCACGCAATGGCTGGCCGGACAGCAGGTGCAGGATGCGGCGACGCTGCTGGCTTTATCTGGCGGTGCACCGCTCAATGCGCAGCGCTGGGCCGACGGGACCGAGTTGGACGAACGCCTTGGCGTGCTGCAAGGTTTGTCGCGTCCCGAGCAGCTTGATCCGGTGACCCTGGGCGATCGCTGGAAAGCAGTGAGTCCGCAGATATGGCATAACGTGGTTTACAAGTGGCTGGGCGATTTGCTGGCGGTAAAATTGCAGGGCCAGGTGCGGTTCAACCGCGACTTTGCCGAGGTGCTGGCAGGGCTGGGCAACAAGGTCGATCTGGCCAGGTTGCTGGCGCTGGCCAAAATGCAGGCCAACGAAGGCAGGACGCTGGCGCATCCGCTCAACCGGACCTTGCAGTTGGAGGCCTGGCTGATTCAGTACCGGCACTTATTTGATTGAAGAGACAGGAACATGAATACAGCAGTCAACGACGTTGCAGGGCAAGTGCGCCCGGGTGTGCTTTCCCTGTCGATCAAGGAAAAATCCGCCCTGTTCGCGGCCTACATGCCCTTCATCAAAGGCGGTGGCCTGTTCATCCCCACCAACAAAAGCTACAAGATGGGCGAAGAAGTCTTCATGTTGCTGACGCTGATGGAAGATCCGTCCAAACTGCCGGTATCGGGCAAAGTCGTCTGGGTGACCCCCTCGGGTGCGCACGGCAGCCGCACCCAGGGCGTGGGCGTGCAGTTCGCCTTCAACGAAAGCGGCAAGGCCGCGCAGAGCAAGATTGAAGGTTTGCTCGGTGGTTCGTTAAAATCGGTGCGTCCGACCCATACCATGTAGGACAGGTGCAAGAAGCAAGTTACATGAGCGGCGCCGGGCCTCATCAAATGCCCTGGCGCCTTCAAGAGTCCTGCGTCTTGTAAATGAACCTTGCCTCTGATCCATGTACATCGATTCCCACTGCCACATCAATTTTCCCGATCTCGCCGGCAAGCTGCCCGAGGTGTTCGACCTCATGGCACGGAACCAGGTCAGTCACGCGCTGTGCATCAGCGTGGAACTGGAAAAATTTCCTGAAATTCGCGCGCTGGCCGAAGCGCATCCCAATGTGTACGCTTCGGTCGGCGTGCATCCCGATCACGAAGACTGCACTGAGCCGACGGTAGATGAATTGGTCGCGTTGGCCGATCACCCCAAGGTGGTGGCCATTGGCGAGACAGGACTGGATTATTTTCGTCTGACCGGCGACCTTGAATGGCAGCGCGAACGTTTCCGCACCCACATCCGCGCGGCACGGATGACGCACAAGCCATTGGTGATTCATACGCGTGCCGCAGCCGACGATACGCTGCGCATCATGCGCGAGGAGCAGGCCGGTGAAGCGGGTGGGGTGATGCACTGCTTTACCGAAAGTTTGGTGGTGGCCGAAGCCGCGATCGAACTGGGCTTTTATATTTCGTTTTCCGGCATCGTCACTTTCAAGAATGCCGTTGCCCTGCGTGAAGTGGCGGCGACTATTCCGCTGGAGCGCATACTGATCGAGACCGACTCGCCGTACTTGGCGCCGGTGCCACATCGGGGGCAGACCAATCAGCCGGGGTTCGTGATGCACGTGGCTGAAGAAATCGCTCGGGTGCGGGGCATGACGCCCGAGGCGGTGGGCGCAACGACCAGCGAGAATTTCTTCCGCTTGTTTGCTGCAGCACAGCCGAACTGAAACGGCAGTCAACCAAGCTTACTGCCCGAAGAACGCCTTCACCTTGTCCATGAACGATTGCGCACGCGGGTTGTTGTTGCGGCCGGGAGCGAGGCTTTCGAATTCACGCAGCAATTCGCGCTGACGCTCACTCAGATTCACCGGCGTTTCGAGTTGCATATGGCACAGCAGATCGCCCGGCGCCTGGCTGCGCACGCCCTTGATGCCCTTGCCGCGCAAGCGGAACACCTTGCCGGACTGGGTTTCGGCCGGAATCTTGATCTTGGCGTGGCCATCCAGCGTGGGGATTTCGACCTCGCCACCGAGTGCGGCGGTAGCGAAGCTGATTGGCATTTCACAATGCAGATCGTCGCCATCGCGCTTGAACACCGGGTGATCCTTGAGGTGGATCACCACATAGAGATCGCCTGAGGGGCCACCGTTGATGCCGGCTTCGCCTTCGCCGGCCAGACGGATGCGGTCGCCGCTATCGACCCCGGCGGGAATCTTGACCGAGAGGGTTTTGTGTTTCTTGACGCGGCCTTCGCCGTGGCAGGCGGTGCAGGGATCGGCCACCATTTTGCCGGTGCCACCGCAGCGCGGGCAGGTTTGCTGTACCGAGAAAAAGCCTTGCTGGATGCGCACTTGGCCATGGCCGCCGCAAGTGGTGCAGGTGGTCGGCGTGGTGCCGGGCTTGGCGCCGCTGCCGTGGCACACGCTGCATTCTTCCAGGGTGGGGATGCGGATCTTGGTTTCGGTGCCGCGCGCGGCTTCTTCCAGCCCGATTTCCAGGTTGTAGCGCAGGTCGGCGCCGCGATAGACGCGGTCGCGGCGGTTGCCGGCTCCGCCGCCACCGAAGATGTCGCCGAAAATGTCCGGAAAGGCATCGCCGAATCCGCCACCGCCAAACCCGCCGCCGCCCATGCCGGCCTGCTGGTCGACCCCGGCGTGACCAAACTGATCGTAGGCGGCGCGCTTGTCCGAGTCGGACAGGATTTCGTAGGCCTGCTTGGCTTCCTTGAATTTATCCTCCGCGCCCTTGTCGTCCGGGTTGCGGTCAGGATGGTGCTTCATGGCCAGCTTGCGGTAGGCCTTTTTGATATCTTCGTCCGAGGCGTTCTTGGCGACGCCGAGGACTTCGTAGTAGTCGCGTTTTGACATGGTGGTGAGCAGTGAGCAGTAAACGGAAAATGCAAAAAGCGGCGAACAGTTTCCCGCTCACCGCTTACCACTCACGGTTTACTTGTCCTTCACCTCTTCAAACTCGGCATCGACCACGTTGTCGTCCGCCGTGCCGGCAGTGCCAGGGGCGGCATCGGGCTGCGCGCCGCCGCTCTTTGCCTGCTCATCCTTGTACATCTGTTCGGCGAGTTTGTGGCTGGCGGTGGCGAGCGCGTTGGTCTTGGCTTCGATGGTGTCCTTGTCGCCCTCGCGTACTGCCTCTTCGCACTCTTTCAGCGCGGTTTCGATCGCGGCTTTTTCGTCGACGGAGACCTTGTCGCCGTGCTCGGCAAGCGACTTCTTCACCGAGTGGATCATGCCGTCGGCCGCGTTGCGCGCGGTCGCCAGTTCCACCGCCTTGTGGTCTTCGGCGGCGTTGGCTTCGGCGTCTTTCACCATGCGCTGAATCTCTTCTTCGGAGAGACCGGAGCTGGCCTGGATGCGGATGGTGTTTTCCTTGCCGGTCGCCTTGTCCTTGGCCGAGACGTGCAGGATGCCGTTGGCGTCGATGTCGAAGGTGACCTCGATCTGCGGCATGCCGCGCGGGGCGGGTGGAATGTCGGACAGGTTGAACTGGCCCAGGCTCTTGTTGCCGGTGGCGACTTCGCGCTCGCCCTGCAACACGTGCACGGTGACTGCACTCTGGTTATCGTCGGCGGTGGAGAACACCTGCGACGCCTTGGTCGGGATGGTCGTGTTCTTCGGGATCAGCTTGGTCATCACGCCGCCCAGGGTTTCGATGCCCAGCGACAGCGGGGTGACGTCGAGCAGCAGTACGTCCTTCACTTCGCCCTTCAGCACGCCGCCCTGAATCGCGGCGCCCACCGCCACGGCTTCATCCGGGTTGACGTCGCGGCGCGGGTCCTTGCCAAAGAAGTCCTTCACCGCGTCCATTACCTTGGGCATGCGGGTCTGACCGCCGACCAGAATCACGTCGTCGATCTGCGAGGTGGTGAGACCGGCATCCTTCAGCGCCATCTTGCAGGGATCGATGGTGCGCTTGATCAGGTCTTCCACCAGTGCCTCGAACTTGGCGCGGGTGATCTTCACTGCCAGGTGCTTGGGCCCGGAGGCATCCGCCGTGATGTAGGGCAGGTTGACTTCAGTCTGCTGGCCGGAGGACAGCTCGATCTTGGCCTTTTCGGCGGCTTCCTTCAGGCGTTGCAGCGCCAGCACGTCCTTCTTCAGGTCGACGCCTTGCTCTTTCTTGAATTCTTCCGCGATGTAGTCGATCAGGCGCTGGTCGAAATCCTCGCCACCGAGGAAGGTGTCGCCGTTGGTCGACAGCACTTCGAACTGGTGCTCGCCGTCCATCTCGGCAATCTCGATGATGGAGATGTCGAACGTGCCACCGCCGAGGTCATATACCGCGATCTTGCGGTCGCCTTCCTTCTTGTCCATGCCAAACGCCAGCGCGGCCGCGGTCGGCTCGTTGATGATGCGCTTGACTTCCAGACCGGCGATGCGGCCGGCGTCCTTGGTGGCCTGGCGCTGGCTGTCGTTGAAGTAGGCCGGCACCGTGATGACGGCCTCGGTCACTTCCTCGCCCAGATAGTCCTCGGCGGTTTTCTTCATCTTGCGCAGGGTTTCGGCCGACACCTGCTGCGCCGCCATTTTCTGGCCGCGCACTTCCACCCAGGCGTCGCCGTTGTCGGCCTTGACGATCTTGTAGGGCATCAGGCCGATGTCCTTCTGCACTTCTTTCTCTTCGAAGCGGCGACCAATCAGGCGCTTCACCGCATACAGGGTGTTCTTCGGGTTGGTGACCGCCTGCCGCTTGGCCGGTGCACCGACCAGGATTTCACCATCTTCGGTGTAGGCCACGATGGACGGCGTGGTACGCGCGCCTTCGGCGTTCTCGATCACCTTCGGCGTGCCGTTTTCCATCACCGCCACGCACGAGTTGGTGGTGCCCAGGTCAATGCCAATAATGCGTCCCATGATGCGTTCCTTCTAAAAGAGATTGAATTGATTCGAATGTGGGGGAGGTCAGGCTTAATTCAAGGCACTGCGCTCAAGCATCTTTGCCCTTGGCCACCATTACCAGCGCTGGCCGCAGCGTGCGCTCGTTGAGGCGGTAGCCTTTTTGCAGCACTGTCACCACCGTATTGGCCGGCTGGTCTGATTCGACGACCTGGATGGCCTGATGCTGGTGCGGATCGAATTTTTCGCCCATCGGGTCGATGTCGTTCAGGTTGAATTTTCCAAACGCGGCAGTCAGTTGCTTCAGAGTCAGCTCGACGCCGTCCTTGAGGTTTTCCACGCTTGGGGATTCGACTGCGAGCGCAGCTTCCAGACTGTCCTTCACTGCCATCAGTTCGCTGGCGAAGTTTTCCACCGCGAATTTGCGCGCCTTGTCGACGTCTTCCACCGCGCGGCGGCGCATATTCTCGGTTTCTGCCTTGGCGCGCAGCCATGCGTCGTGGTGCTCGGCAGCCTGGCGTTCGGCTGCTTTCAGCATCTCTTCCAGGCTGGGCATGGTTTCCTTTTCGGGGTGGGTTTCGGCCGCGTTCGGGTCGATTTTGAGTTCATCCTGCATGTGCGCTCCCAATTGGTTCTCGCCGGGAAATGGGGGTGGAAGAGAGAGTTTCAAGAGGGAGACGCTACTTTTTTCTGTTTCACGGCAGGTAGCGCCGCATTTGCATTGCAATTTGCCGCACGTGGGCGCTTCCGGTATCATGCGCCGCTCTCGGAGAGGTGGATGAGCGGTTTAAGTCGCACGCCTGGAAAGCGTGTTTAGGTTAATTCCTAACGCGGGTTCGAATCCCGCCCTCTCCGCCATCGCCATTCGAGCCCTGATTTCTACTGATGTCTATCAATCAAGGGCTGTTCAGACACAAACTATTCCACCGGAGTGTGACACCGGTCCCCCAGAGCACAGTTGCAAATCATCCAATCATCCTTCGATGGTCTGCGACGCCCTTACATCTCCGCATTATCCCTGCGTGTTGAATGCAGCCGTTCCCAGCATGGCTGGGTGGCCGTGAGCGGAGCAGGTCAAGTTCATGCGGGCGCTGGTCGTTTATATAGAATTAAATAATAACTTGCGCGCATGTGGGTCGGGACGTGTCGGGTTGGTGCCCGTCAGACGACCCCAGCATGCTGAAAGGAATTGATTTCATGACACCAGCAGTCGATTCGACACCGGTCTGTGCCAAGCAAGCCTGGCCTCGTTTGCTCGGTTCGCACATTCTTGCCATTGCTTTGGGTCTGGGCGGCTGCGCGTCGATCCCGCCAGAGGAACGCGAACCTGGCGACCGGTTCGAGGCTTCCAATCGATCAATTGATCGCTTCAACGACGGACTCGATCGGGCGGTGTTGAAGCCGGTTTCCAGTGCCTACGTGAAGCACGTTCCTCAGCCCGCGCGCACCGGGGTCAGCAATTTTTACGGCAATCTGCTGTATTTCGACACGATTTTGAATGGATTTCTGCAGGGCAAGGTCAAGCAAGGCGCTTCCGACCTGGCGCGTTTCGGCATCAACAGCACCATTGGCCTGCTGGGGTTTTTCGATGTGGCCACGCCGCTCGGGCTGCAGCGGCACGACGAGGATTTTGGGCAGACGCTGGCGGTGTGGGGCGCAGGTACGGGCGAGTATGTGGTGTACCCGCTGCTCGGCCCCAGCGGCGTACGCGATACCGGTGGCGTCGTGGTCAGCCTGCTGACCAACCCCATCATGTATGCGGCGGCGCCGGTGGCGATTCCGCTGGGGGTGCTCAACATCGTCGACCTGCGCGCGCGCAAGGAAGGGTTTGTGCGCTTCCGCGACGAGGCGGCGCTCGACCCCTACATCTTCACGCGCGAGTCCTATCTGCAGAATCGCCGCTTCGAGGTGTTTGACGGCGACCCGCCGCGCATTCGGTACGATGATCCCGAGCCTGAGTCGGCGGTAGTGCCGGTCTTGCCGCCAGTGGCGCCCTGAGTCTTACTGTCTCCAAAGGCACGCGATGAGCGACCGCTACGACGAGCATTACATCGCCAGTGTCACCGCATTGGGCGACACCCAGGTGGTTGCAACCAGCCAGGCGATATTCACGCGCAACGGCATCAAACTGATCGATGCAGGCACGCGCATCAATTCCGCACTGCGAGATCGGCTCATACAACACAAACTGATCCCGGATATCGATCAGTGCCTGGTTGTCGAAAATGGGGTGACCAATGCAAGCTTGCGCGATTCCGCACGCAAGATGCTGGAAGAAGAACCCCAATTCCAGTTCATTCGCACGGCACTGCCGGGTCTCGAACGTCTGCTTAATGCCTTTTACGGCATGCAGCTGAACGCGCCGCTGGCGTTCAAGCTGACGGTCGCGCGCGAGCAGCATCCACAACTATTTCGGCACAGCCTTCAGGTGACGTTGTTCGCGCTGTTTCTGGGCATCAAGCATCGCCTGAGCGATCGTGAGCTGGCGAGTGTCGCGGCGGCAGGCATGTTCCATGATCTGGGCGAGCTGCACATCGATCCGGAGATCATGCGCACGGGCGGTCGCCTGGACTCGGCCGGCCTGCGCCAGATCTGTGTGCATCCGACGATAGCATTCCTCATCCTGCAGACCTACCCGCAATACCATCCCGATATCAGCACCGCGGTCCTGGAGCATCACGAGCGGATGGACGGTAGCGGCTATCCACGTGGCATCAAAGGCGAAGAAATCAGCTTGATCGGGCAGATCGTCATGCTGGCCGAGGGGATTGCCTCGCTGTCCGAAAAAAGCTGGCGCACGCATGGCGCCTCGCGCTTGTCAGTGATGCTGAAAATGAACCGGCGCAGATTTGCCCCAGCACTGATCGACCATCTCGCGGAGTTGATGCAAGCCGACGGCATGCAGGCGCAGGAGGGCGCCGATCCAGTTCCGGTTGCGTCGATTACAACTCAGCTCGGTCAACTCGCCGAGATATTCCGGCTCTGGCACGGCGCTTATCAGTCCTGCACGATCGAATCGCCCTTGATTGACTTCGTCGGCCAGCGAATTCTTGAAGTGGAACGCACCCTGCTGGAAACCGGCTTCCAGCCAGACGAGTTGACCATCCTGATTGCCAGCATTCAGGACGATGACGCGGCAATGGCCGAAATGCAACTGATGGTGCGCGAATCTCGTTGGCTGATCGGCAATGTCATCAGTGAAGCACAGCGTCGCTGGAACGATTTGCTGCCGAGCGGCCAGGGCTGTGCGGTCGTCGAAGGCTGGATCGAGCAAACCCTGAAATTGTTGCAGGACTAGGGGTTGGCGTTTGCCGTCGGCAGGGGCGGCGAAATGAATGTAAAGCGCCAGTCCGCATAGGTTCCGGCTTCGGTGAAGTCTTCAAGCTCCAGCGGGAATCCCGCCTTTTTGAATGGGCGTGCGGAAGAGGCGCTGTGCACGCCGACGATGCCCTGGGTGTCGGGTGTACGGATCAGTACGAATGCGTCTCCAGTAAACGGGTCTCGGTAGGCGCGGCGAAGGTGTCTCACGGGCTCGGGACGGCGATTGTCTTCCAATAGTGCATCGATGCTTGGCGGCAGCTGAGGCTGAGCGGGGTCAAGTTCGTAGTAGCTTTTGATGGCCTGGCGGTATTGCGCGCCGATAAACAGCAGGTCGACTTCGCGTTCGCGTTGCGATTCGGTGCGCCAGAGCGTGCCGGCGGCGGCCAGCCCGAAGCCGATCAGCGCGATCAACATCAGAACGAACAGATACGTGAAACCGGTCTGGGTTGTCTTACCAGTCGGCATAGGCACTGCCGTCGCGCGCGGTTCCGGGGGCGCCGCTCTTGATATCGTACATCGCACCGGCTTCCTCGCCCGGGGGCGCCACGAATTGCCAGGTGTCCGCGCGATCGGTGATCGGGTCGACCGGCAGGCTACGCAGGTAGCGTGCGCTGACGAGTTCGTCGAGACTGTCGGGATAGCGGCCGCGGTCGCCGTGGTATTTGTCGATGGCGTCGCGCATCACAGCGAGGTCCTGTTTGAGGATGGTTTCGCGCGAGGTTTCCAGGTGATTGAAATAGCGCGGCAGCGCCAGCGCCAGCAGCAGCGCGATGATGGCCATCACCACCATCAGCTCGACCAGGGTGAATCCGCGTTTTGTCCGTTTCAGCATGCGCTCACCATTCCCGATAAGGCACGCCGTTCAGCCCGGTGGCAGGCGACAGCGAGTACACGTCGAACACATCGCTTCCCGCGACGGGCGCGTCGGGCGGGCTGGCGTAGCTGCGCACGCCCCAGGTTTCCGCTGCCGGCGCGGCTGGGTCGGGAAAAAATGGGTCGCGCGGCAGACGACGCAAAAAATAGAGCTTCTTGGCAGCATCGATTTGGGTTTTATCTGAAGCGCCTTTCCAGACTGCATCGAGGTCCGGCGGATAGCCGCTGGCGTCGGCCGGCGACTCGATGCGGCCTTCCTTCACGGCTTGCCTGTAGGCATCGAGTGCCGTGCGAATTTGCCTCAATCCCTCGCGTAATTCGCTTTCCTTGTTGCGCTGTTGCACCAGTTGCGCGAACGGCACCGCCACGCTGGCGAGCAGCGCGAGGATGGCCAGGGTGACCATCAACTCGATCAGGCTGAAGCCGTTGCCGCGTCGCGACATGGTTTAGTTGCTCGGCGGCGGCGGAATCTGCGGGACGGGCTCGATAGGCACGGGATCGGGCGCCGGGGCGGAATCCGGTGGCGACTCGGCTTGCGCCTCGGCGGGGGCGACCTCGGGCATGCCCGGAATACGGTTTTGCGTGGCGATGAAGGGCGCGGCGAGACCGCCGCCGATGGAATTTTCCGTACCGCCGCGGAATTCGGTGAGGGCAGGATGGCGGGTGGCGTCGCTGCGCAGCACGCGGGGCGTGATCAGCAGCACGATCTCGGTCTTGCTGCGCTCGTCGCGCTGGCTCGAGAACAGGCGCCCCAGCAGCGGCAGATCGCCCAAGCCGGGGATGCGACTTGCGGCGCTGCGGTCTTCGTCGGAGATCAGCCCGGCGAGCACCTGGGTTTCGCCGTCCTTCAGTCGCAGCGTGGTGCCGGCGTTGCGGGTGCCGATCTGGTAGGTGAGCGTGCCGCTGTTGCTGCGAATCTCGCGCACGATGTTGGAGACTTCCAGGCCAACCTTGATCTGTACGTCGTCGCGCATCAGTACGCTGGGTTCGACGTCTAGCTTGAGGCCGACGTCGAGGTAGGACACCGATTCCGAAATCACGCCGGTGGAGGTGGTGTTGGAGGTAATGACCGGTACCTTGTCGCCGATGTGGATCTTGGCCTTTTCGCGGTTCTTCACGCGGATGCGTGGGTTGGCGAGAATGTTGACGTCGCTGTCTTCCTTCTTGAGATTGACCTGCGGACTGTTCATCGTAATGTTGGCGCCGGTGATGTGGCGCAGCTTGTCCACCGTCAATGGCAGCGGCGATAGCGTGGTGTTGGTGGTGACCACCGGCGCGCCAACGGTCGAGGAAGTCGCCGTCTCGGTGGTGATCGTATTCAACAGCGAAAACTGATTCGGATATTGCACGCCCAGATCGAGCAGGCGGCCGCGTTTGATTTCCAGCACCTCGACATCCAGCATCACTTCCGGCTCGGCCAGGTCCTGCACAGCGACGATTTTTTCCGCCAGGCGAATCGCAGCCGGCGTATCGCGCATCACCAGCAGGTTCAGCCGCTCGTCGACATACAGATCTCGGGCCTTGACCAGGGTACGCAGCATGGCCATGGTGGTCTTGGCGTCGGCATTGCCCAGATAAAAACTCTTGACCATCAGTTCCTGATAGACCTTCTGTTTTTGCGGCTGGTCGGGATAGATCAGCAACGTGTTGGGGTTCACCACTTTTTTCGACAGCTGGCCGGTCATCAGCAGCATGTCGACCGCGTCGGCGATCGGGGTGTTGCGGGCAAACAGCGTGGCCTTGGTGTCCAGCCGCACGTCCTTGTCGAAAATGAAGTTGATGCCAGACTGCCGTGCAATCATGTCGAACACACTGCGCAACGGCGCATCGCGGAATTCCAGCGTGATCGGCTTGCGGTAGGCTGCGCCGAGTTCGCGCGGGCTGAGTTCGTCGGCGCTACGCGACGCCTGAATCCGATGCAGCAGCGCCAGCG
>JBGSZD010000350.1:0-3656 GCA_041750575.1 Thiobacillus sp.
CGACACGCTGGTCGCGGCCAGCGATGCCGCTTCTGTGCCGACTCTCTCGCTGCCGCACGCCGACCCCACCGCCCAGCCCGGTGCAGGTCTGCCGGCCCCGCCCCAGCACCAGCGCGTTCCGCCCGACTACACCCATCCCCACGCCTTAGCCCCGCCTTCTGTCTGATCGTCCAACACGTCGCGTCGCTTTGCACGCGCTTGCCTGTGTATTTTTGTATTTGGAGATCAAGCATGGCTGCTGGTTTTATTGCCACTCGTATTATCGTCACCCCGATTATTGCCGCTTCTGTTTTTGGAGTGGTACTGACCGGCATCCCACCGGCTTTCGCGGCAGACATGCTGACCTTGACCGTTGCCCAGAAGAAGAATCTTGGCATCGCGACCCTGGCCGCCGCCACCCAAACATCCAGTCCGGCGCTCACCCACGCGGCACAGGTGACGCTGCCGCCCGCCAGTGTGCGGGTCGCCGCCGCGGCTGGTGCGGGGCTAGTGACGCAGATTCATGTGCAGGTGGGCGACACGGTCAAGCGCGGTGCGCCGCTCATCACCTTGTCGATGCCTGGTCTGGCTGACGCGCAGAACGCCCTGACCCAGGCGCGGCTGAAGTCGCAGCTGGCCGCCAGCAATGCGGCGCGCGACGACAAACTGTTTGGCGAAGGCTTGATCGCCGAAGCGCGCTTGCGGGCGACGCAATCCGAGGCGCAATCGGCACGCGCCAGTCTGACAGCAGCACAAACCGCGCTGGCAATGATGGGCACGGGAAAAGTGTCGGGCAGCGCCATCACATTGACTGCACCGATTGCTGGCGTGGTGACGGAAAGCGCTGCTGAACCGGGCCAGCGCGTGGATGCCGGGATGGCGCTGGTAAAAGTGGCCGATCTGTCGAAGCTGGCGCTGGAGATTCCGCTGTCGCCTACCCAGGCGCGCCAAGTGGCAGTCGGCCAGTCGGTCATGGTGGTGGACAGCGCCGCCAGCGGCCGTATTACCGCGCTATTACCGCAGCTCAATGCCGCGCAAAGCGTACTCGCGCGCGCCAGCCTGGCCGACACGCAAGGTCTGCTGCGTCCCGGCCAGTCGGTACAGATTGCCATCGCCGGTGCGCAATCGGTACAGGGCCTGGCCGTGCCCACCGCCGCGCTGGTGTGGAAAGCCAGCCTACCCTATGTTTTCATCGAAACGGCGCAGGGCTTCGCGCCGACGCGGGTAAAGCTGGTTCGCCAGAACGCCAGCCAGGCCGAAGTTACTGGTTTGGCCCCGGGTAGCCGCATCGCCGTCAAAGGCGTGGCTGCGCTCAAAGCGCAATGGCTCGGGGAGTAAACCATGCTCAATACTCTGATCGAACTCGCGCTGGCGCGACGCTGGCTGATGCTCGCTTTTGCGCTGGTGCTCGCCGGGCTGGGCGTGCGTGCGTACCAGCAAATCCCTATCGACGCGTTTCCCGATGTCTCGACCACGCAGGTCAAGCTGATCCTGAAAGCGCCCGGCATGACGCCAGAAGAAGTCGAGGGGCGGATTACCCAGCTGGTTGAAACCGAGCTGCTCGGTATTCCCAACCAGACCATCCTGCGCAGCCTGTCGAAGAACGCGCTGGTCGACATCACTGTGGATTTCGCCGAAGGCACCGATATTTACTGGGCGCGCCAGCAGGTGGCTGAGCGGTTCGCCAACGTGAAGGGCGATCTGCCGGGCAATGTGTCGGGCGGCCTGGCGCCGATTTCCACGCCGCTCTCCGAGCTGTTCATGTTCACCATCGAGGGGCCGCTGAGCCTAGCGGAAAAACGCAGTCTGCTCGACTGGACGGTGCGGCCGCAATTGCGCGCCTTGCCTGGCGTAGCCGACGTCAACTCGCTTGGTGGCCGCGTGGCCACGTTCTCGGTGTCGCCCGACCCGGTTGCGTTGGCGGCGCGCGGCGTCACCTATGACGAATTGCGCAGGGCGCTGGAAACCAACACCCGCAACGATGGCGCCGGACGCGTCAACGAAGGCGAGGAAACCTGGGTGGTTAGAGTCAACGGGGGCATCGGCTCGCTCGACGACCTACGTCACATCGGCGTCAAAAACGTGGGAGGCGTGGTGGTCAGCGTCGGCGATGTCGCGCGCGTGGAGCTGGGCGAAATGACCCGCTACGGCGCGGTGACGCAGAACGGCAAAGGCGAGGCAGTGGAAGGTTTGGTGATCGGCTTGAAAGGCGTCAACGCCGGCGAGCTGATCAAGAACGTCAAAACAAAGCTTGAGGAAATTCAGGCGGCCCTCCCCAAAGGCGTGACGATCTCGACCTTCTACGACCGCGCGCAACTGGTCGACCGCGCCGTCGGCACGGTGAGCACAGCCCTGCTCGAAGCGGCGGTGCTGGTGGTGATCCTGCTGCTGCTGTTCCTCGGCAATCTGCGCGCGGCAATTGTCGTTGCGCTGATCCTGCCGCTGTCGGTGCTGGCCACCTTCGTGCTCATGCGCCAGTTCGGACTCTCCGCGAATCTGATGAGTCTGGGCGGGTTGGCGATTGCCATCGGCTTGCTGGTCGACGCCGCGGTGGTGGTGGTCGAAAACATCGTCGCGCATCTGGCGCATGATCCGGAAAACACCAGCGAAACGCCGCTGCAACGCACGCTGTGGGCGACGCAGGAAGTCGCCAGTCCGGTGACCTCGGGCATCGCGATTATCGCCATCGTGTTCCTGCCGTTGCTGACGCTGGAAGGGCTGGAAGGCAAGCTGTTCACGCCGGTCGCGCTGACTATCGTGTTCGCGCTGGCAGCCTCCCTGCTGCTGGCACTCACCGTGATTCCTGTGCTTGCGTCGCTGCTGCTGAAACGGGGCGCACATGAAGATCCGTGGCTGCTGCGCAAGGCGCAGGGCCTCTACACGCCGATGCTCGACCGCGCGCTGGCGAAGCCGAAAATCGTCTACCTCACCGCCGGCGTACTGATGTTGGCGGCGGTCGGCGTTTACCCGCTGATCGGCAAAACCTTCATGCCGACCATGGATGAAGGCGACATCCTGGTGCAGTTGGAAAAGCTGCCGTCGATCAGTCTGGAAGAAGCCGTCGCCCAGGATTTGCGGGTGCAGCAGGCGCTGTTGAAAAATGTGCCGGAAATCCGCCGCATCTTTGCGCGCGCAGGCGCCGACGAACTCGGGCTCGACCCGATGGGGTTGAATGACACCGATTCGTTTCTGGTGCTTAAACCGATGGCCGAATGGCGCAAACCGGATAAAGAGTGGCTGATTGGCGAAATCCGCAGCGTGGTAGAAGGCTTCCCTGGCATCGCCTACAACTTCACCCAGCCGATCGACATGCGGGTGTCGGAAATGCTCACCGGCTCGCGCGGCGACGTGGCGATCAAAATCTTCGGCCCCGACCTCGCCACGCTCAATCGGCTGGCCAGCGAGATTTTCAGCGTGGTCGAAAAAACGTCTGGTGCGTCGGACGTGTACACCCAGCAGAACGAGGGGGTGCAATACCTACAGGCGGAAATCGACCGCGATGCGGCTGGCCGCTTTGGTCTGAGTGCCGACGACATTGGCATGCTGCTACGCACACAGCTGGAAGGCGAAGTCATCGGCACGATCCAGCAGCAGGGGCGGCGCGTGCCGCTGCAACTGCGCGGGCCGCAAGGCTTGCGCGAGTCGCCGGACGCACTGCAGGCGATCCGCCTGACGCT
>JBGSZD010000351.1:0-1878 GCA_041750575.1 Thiobacillus sp.
CGGCCTTGCTGACCTGGCTGTTTCGCGCGCGCATCCGCTCCGCAGCCGTGCCTTCGACCCGTGGCCGCTGGCGGGTGGCGTACGCTGCGCTGGCGTTCGCGTTGCCCTGGAGCGCTTGGCATCTGAGCGATATCGATCAGATGCAGTTTTCCGACAACGCCTATGCCAACGAGCTGGCCGGCAACGGCCTGATGACTTTCTTCTCGGCTTTCCAGCGCAACGAACTCGATTACGAGCGTTTCTACGCAACGCTGCCGGCAGCGCAGGAAGCGAAAATCCTGGGCGAACTCGGTGTCGAGCGCGAACCGCTCTCCAAAGTACTGAATTCGGACCCGGACGCGAGCGAAGCCTTCAATCCGCAGCGACTGCCGTTCAAGCGTGCGCCGCGCAACATCGTGCTGATATCGGTGGAGAGTCTGTCCGCCCAATTTCTCGGCAGCTTCGGCAACCCGGCGGGTTTGACGCCGCGACTCGACGCCTTGGCCAGGGAGGGGCTGTTGTTCACACACTTGTATGCCACCGGTACCCGCACCGTGCGCGGGCTGGAAGCGCTGTCGCTCGGCACCCCGCCAATCCCCGGGCAGGCCATCGTGCGCCGCCCCAACAATGACCATCTGGCCACGGTGGGCGAGATTCTGCGCCGCCAGGGCTATGAAACCTTTTTCCTGTATGGCGGTTACGGATATTTCGACAACATGAATGCCTATTTCGCCGGCAACGACTATCGCATCGTCGACCGCACCGACTTTCCCAAGGCATCGATCGGTTTTGCCAATGTGTGGGGTGTGGCCGACGAGTTCCTGTTCGACAACAGTTTGGTGCAGCTCGACAAAACCTACGCCGCGGGCAAGCCGTTTCTGGCGCAGATCATGACTACTTCCAATCATCGGCCGTTCACCTATCCGGATGGCCGCATCGACATCCCTTCGCCGGGCAAGCGCGAAGGCGGGGTGAAATACACCGACTACGCCATCGGCCGCTTCATCGATCAGGCACGCAAAAAACCCTGGTTTGATGACACCCTGTTCGTCATCGTCGCCGACCACTGCGCATCCGCCGCCGGCAAGACCAAGCTGCCGGTCGAGGGCTATCGCATTCCGCTGATTCTTTATGCGCCAGCCTTGTTGAAGCCGGGACGCGATGACCGTCTGGCCAGCCAGATCGATATTCCGCCGACTTTGCTGGACGCGATGGGCTTGCCCGGCGACGACCATTTTTTTGGCTTGTCGCTGTTCGAGACGGGCGACCGGAATCCGGAGAACCGGCGCGCCTTCATCAGCAATTATCAGGAACTGGGGTATCTGAAAGACGGTAAACTGGTCGTGCTGGGTCCAAAGCAACGCGTCGATACCTTCTTGATCGACGCTAACGGCGAGGCGACCCCGACCGCGCCGGTCCCGCGTTTGCGCGATGAAGCCGTAGCCTATTACCAGTCCGCGTTCAGGGCGTTCAAGGAGGGCGGGCTGAAAATGGAAAACTCAGACGCTGCAAGGGCGAAATAAACCGCCCATCCCTCGTGCTAGACTCCTTCAAAATTTGAGGCGAGCATGGCCGAGGAGACTGATCTTTCCCGTACCGAACCGGCGAGTCCGCGGCGCCTGCAAGAGGCGCGCAACGCGGGCGATGTGCCGCGTTCAGCCGAACTCACGGCGTGGCTGGTGTTGCTGGCGGCACTGGGTGTGCTGGGCTGGCAGGCGCCTCGGCTGCTGGCTGCGCTGCAGGGGGTGACCGAGGCCGCGCTCGTTCACGCGGCCCAACCTTTATCTCCCATTTTTTTTGAAGCGACCGAGACTGCGCTGTGGGCAGTGCTGCCGGTACTGGCTGCCATTTTCGTTGCCGCGTTGGTGGCGCCAACGCTGCTCTCGGGCTGGGTGTATG
>JBGSZD010000352.1:0-3594 GCA_041750575.1 Thiobacillus sp.
TCGGCGCGGCGCGGCGATCAGCGCCGCATCGCGGTGGTGCTGGGCGGGCGCTCCGACGGGCAGCGCACGCAGGACGCGTTGAAGCTGCTGAATTACGGCTTCGAGAATTTCGATAGCGTGCTGCTTTACCGGGCGCAGCAACCGGTCAAGGTGGTCGATATTTATCGCGGCGCGCGGGCCTCGCTGAGCCTGGGATTCACGCAGGATTTCCACCTGCTGGCGCCGCGCGGCAGTGCCGCTCGCGTCAAGGCGCAGGTCATTACCCGACAGCCCATGGTGGCGCCGGTGAACAAAGGCCAGCGCATGGGGACGCTGCGGTTGACGCTCGATGGCCAGGTGCTCGGCGACTACCCGCTGCTGGCCCTGCACGACGTCGGCGTGGCCGGCATTTTCGGCCGTGGCTGGGATTCGATCCGGCTGCTGTTTGCCCGATGAGCGTTTACCTGAACGGCGAGTTCATGCCGCTGGCCGAGGCGAAAATTCCCGTGCTCGATCGCGGGTTCATTTTCGGCGACGGTGTCTACGAGCTGGTGCCGGTGTATTCGGGCAAACCTTTCCGGCTCGACGAACACCTGCGCCGCCTGCAGGCCAGTCTCGACGGGATGCGTCTTGCCAATCCGCATGGCGTCGAGGCGTGGCGCGAGAGAATCCTGACGTTGATTGCCTTGCAGGACTTTGCCGACCAGTCGGTCTATATCCAGGTGACGCGCGGCACGCCTGATCAAACCCATCCGCCGCGCGACCACGCGTTTCCCAAAGGCGTGTCGCCGACGGTGTTCATGTTCGCGCAGCCATTGGTTACCGTCTCGGCGGAACAAAAAGCGGTGGGGGTGTGCGCCGTCACCGCGGTCGACAATCGCTGGCTGCGCTGCGACATCAAGGCCATCTCGCTGCTGCCCAATATCCTGTTGCGGCAGCAGGCGGTGGAAACCGGCTGCGCCGAAACGGTGATGCTGCGCGACGGGTTTTTGACCGAAGGCGCGGCGAGTAACATCTTTGTGGTGAAGGACGGCGTGTTGCTGGCGCCGTCGCCCTCGAATCTGATGCTGACCGGCGTCACTTACGATGTGGTGCTGGAACTCGCCGCGGCGCACGGCATGCCGTCCGAGGTGCGGGCGATTGCCGAAGCCGAGGTACGTGCGGCCGACGAGCTATGGATGACTTCGTCCACCAGGGAAATCATGCCCATCGTGCAGCTCGACGGCGAGCCGGTCGGCAGGGGCGTGCCGGGGCCGCTGGCGCGGCAGATGGACGCGCTGTATCAAACCTTCAAGCAACAGGTGATGCGCGCATGAGCGAAGAAGAGACTTTGCTGAAATTTCCCACCGACTTCCCGATCAAGATCATGGGCGAGCGCCGCGACGACTTCGCGCAGGCCATGGTCGAGCTGGTGCAGCGCCATGCGCCCGACTTCAAGGCGGAAACCGTGGAAATGCGCGCATCCAGCAACGGCAATTATCTTTCCGTAACCTGCGTGGTGCGCGCCACCTCCAAGGCGCAGCTCGATGCGCTGTACCGCGAGATCACCGCGCATCCGTGGGTGAAGATGGCGCTGTGATCAGGCAGGTACAAGATACAAGTTCCAAGATTCAAGAAGACGGCGCCGGACTTCGCGTTCGTTTCCTTGGACGCGCCGACTACGAACCCATTTGGCGGGCGATGCAGGATTTCACCGCGCAGCGCGCGGCCGACACGCCGGATGAACTCTGGCTGCTGGAACATCCGCCGGTTTATACGCAGGGGCAGGCCGGCAAGCCCGAACATCTGATCGCCGTCACCGAGATTCCGGTGGTGCCCATCGACCGCGGCGGGCAGATTACCTATCACGGGCCGGGGCAGGCGCTGGCCTATGTGCTGGTCGACCTGCGGCGGCGCGGCTATGGCATTCGCGAATTGGTGACGCGCATGGAGCAGGCGGTGATCGACCTGCTGGCGGCACAGGGTGTGACTGCCGAACGGCGGGCCGGTGCGCCCGGCGTGTATGTCGACGGCGCGAAAATTGCTGCGCTGGGGCTGCGCGTCAAGCACGGCTGCACCTATCACGGCCTGGCGCTGAACGTGGACATGGATTTACGTCCCTTCGCTGCGATCAACCCCTGCGGCTACGCCGGCCTGCCGGTGACGGATTGCCGGTCCCTGGGCCTGGCATGGACGGTTGCCGACGCGGAACGGATGCTTGCCGAGGCTTTGCGGCGAACGATTTATACCCCCCCGGTCTAGGCCGACAAATAACGCCGCTAACCCGGCTCCCGCACCGCAGGGATGCCTGCAATCAGGCGCACCAGCGCCGCCTGTCTGTCGGTGCCGGTTTTCTCGAATACCGAGCGCAACTGGCTTTTCACCGTGGGTATTTTGAGGCCGCTTTCCGTTGCGTAGCATTCCAGCGTCTCGCCCGAGACCAGCGCCCGGGCCAGCCGCGCTTCCGCAGCGGACAGGCCGAACAATTGCATGAGTTGCTGGGCGGTCGCCATCCGCCGCTGGTCGAGCGGAACAATCAGGCAGAGCACGCCGTCGGCTTCGCCAGCCAGAGAGAAACTGCCGCGTTTGGGCAGCGGCGTCAGCGTAGCGCTACAGCGTTCGCCGGGTCGAACGCGGTTGGCGAGCAAGAGGTTGGCCGGGCGACCTGTTTTCGCGATGGCCGCCAAGATGTCAGTAAATCGCTGCGTCTGGCTATCGCTGGCGCACATCACGGCGCCATCGCGAAGGCACAGTACCTCGGCCGCTTTCAGCAGGGCTTCGCCATTGCGGTTGCAATACCGCAATTGGCCGGCCGGACTGACGGCGATCACGCTCAGCGACGTGGCCTCCTGCCCGGCGGCGGCCAGTTCGCCTGACTGGGTCGCAGCCTGGGTGTGTTCCATCAGGCGCAGGGAACGATTGAAATGGGGCATCAAACGGGCCAGCAGAGTCTCATGTCCAGGCTCAAATGGGCCCAGTTGAGGGTCGCGCAACAAGGCAAGATTGACGTCCGTGGATTCGGTACGGGTAAGGCAGCCGCCGAGGACATACCTGAGCCCGTAGCGCAGCAGGAAATCCTGATAAAACGCGTCTTTCGATACGAACTGATCGTTGAAATGGGGGTGACGGGCGATCACCATGCCAGGATCGGCCTTTGATGCAATTTCCAATCGGGGGTCCGCACTGCAGCAGTGGCTGTTATAGAGCGCCAGCGCATCGTTCCATGAGTCGTGCGACATGACGCCCAGGGTGGCAACCTGTTTCTTGCTGTCCCAGCCGAGCAAATGGAAGCTGTCCGCGCCCACCTCTTTGGCCAGCGCATTCATCGCGTCCCGCCACAAGGGCGGGTTGAGCGCTGACTCGTAAATCAGGCCCACCAGAAGATCGAAGTCTTCCTCCTTCATCACGTCTCCCGTGGTTATGGAGCACACGAATCATTTTTAGGACTCCGCTTATTTGTTTTTTCGCTTTCTGCCAATCTAGTCCTTATCCCAAGACAGTAGTGTCCGGTTAAAAATCAAACAAAATCAGTTGGTTATCTGGTGGCAGCGGAATGCTTCTGGTGGTGTCTGGCTGCAGGGCGCATGAAATAAGGGTTTTCTCGAAAACCGAGACCGACAATATCTGTAACAAAGT
>JBGSZD010000353.1:0-4982 GCA_041750575.1 Thiobacillus sp.
ACTTTGTTACAGATATTGTCGGTCTCGGTTTTCGAGAAAACCCTTATTTCATGCGCCCTGCAGCCAGACACCACCAGAAGCATTCCGCTGCCACCAGATAACCAACTGATTTTGTTTGATTTTTAACCGGACACTACTGGCATGAAACAACAAATCATTATGAAACTGCTGACAGGCATGGCCGGATTGGGCATCGCGCTGGGCGCCGCCACGGCATTCGCGTCGCCCGAGGCAGACCGGCAGGAATTCATCAAGTACTACACATCCAAATACCCCAACGTGAAAGTCGAGGATTATGTCTACGGCGCGCTGGCTTTCGATGCGGACAGCAAGTCCCAGTACGACGCCATCATGGAATTCCCGCCTTACGAATCGCAGGTTGAAGCGGGACGCAAGATGTGGGATGCCTCGTTGAAGAGCGGGAAAAAGTATTCGGACTGCCTGCCCAACGGCGGCAAACAGATCGCGGGCAACTACCCGATGTTCGATGAAGCCAAAGGCAAGGTGGTGACGCTGCACGATGCGATCAACGACTGCCGCACCGCCAACGGCGAGGAAGCCTTCAAAGTCAACGACATGAAGACCATGGGTGCACTAACAGCCTACATGCGCACCCTGTCCGACGGCATGCTGATGAACGTCAAGGTAGAAGGCCCGAAAGCCATGGCCGCGTACGAAGACGGCAAGAAAACCTTCTTCACCCGCAAAGGCCAGCTGAACTTCGCCTGCGCGAGCTGCCACGTTCAGAACGCCGGCACCCGCCTGCGTTCAGAGCTGATTTCGCCCGCGGTCGGCCATGCCGTGCACTGGCCTGTGTTCCGCGGTGGCGACAATCTGGTGACGCTGCAGCAACGTTACGACGGCTGCTTCAAGCAGGTTCGTGCCGTGCCGCCCGCACAAGGCGGCACCACGATGAACAACCTGGAGTACTTCCACTCCGCGCTGTCCAACGGCCTGCCGATGAAAGCGTCGGTATTCCGCAAGTAAGCCGAGCCGCGTGAAAAAGCCCGGGCAACCGGGCGCCGTATCTGATGGAAGCCCGGGCAACCGGGCTTCTTCATTTGCTGCGAATCAGCCCAGCGTATATGAGCCGGAGCTACTATTTACCGGCGACACGGCAAAAGCCGACAATTCCAAAAACCACACATCTTCAATTTTTCCCGAGGAGAGTCCCATGCACATGAATCGTCGTGAGTTCCTGCAATTGCTGGCTGTCGCCGCCGCCTCCGGCATGGCGCTGGACAGCAAGTCCGCCCTGGCAGGAAAGGCCCCCGCCAATTTCTACGACGTGCCGCGTCATGGCAACGTCTCCTTCCTGCACTTCACCGACTGTCATGCACAACTGTTACCGGTATGGTTCCGTGAGCCCAACGTCAACCTGGGCATTGGCTCAGCCTACGGCAAGGTGCCCCACCTGGTTGGACAGCACTTGCTGAAGCAATACGGTATCAAGCCTGGCAGCGCCGAGGCCCACGCATTCTCCTACCTCGACTTCACCGAAGCCGCCAAGGTTTACGGCAAGGTCGGCGGCTTCGCCCACCTGAAAACCCTGGTCGACAAGATGCGTGCGCAACGCCCCGGCGCCTTGCTGCTGGACGGCGGCGATACCTGGCAAGGTTCGGCCACCTCGCTGTGGACCAATGCGCAGGACATGGTCGACGCTTGTATCAAACTCGGTGTGGACGTCATGACGCCGCACTGGGAGTCAACCTTCGGCGCAGCGCGAGTGATGGAAATCGTCAACAAGGACTTCAAGAATGCCGGCGTCGATTTCGTCGCGCAAAACATCGTCACCAACGACTTCGGCGATCAGGTGTTCAAGCCCTATACCATGAGAGAGATGAACGGCGTAAAGGTCGCCGTCATCGGCCAGGCTTTCCCTTATACGCCCATCGCCAACCCGCGCTACATGGTGCCGGACTGGAGCTTCGGCATCCGCGACGACGGCATGCAGAAATGGGTGGACGACGCGCGTGCCAACGGCGCCCAGGCTGTGGTGGTGCTGTCGCACAACGGCATGGACGTCGACCTCAAGATGGCCAGCCGCGTCACCGGCATCGACGCCATCTTCGGCGGTCACACCCACGACGGTGTGCCGCAGCCGGTGCAGGTCAAGAATGCCAAGGGAATCACGCTGGTGACCAACGCCGGCTCCAACGGCAAGTTCCTTGGCGTGATGGATTTCGAGGTCAAGGACAAGCGCGTCGTCAGCTACAAGTACCGCCTACTGCCGGTGTTCTCCAACCTGCTGCCCGCCGACCCGGCGATGGACGCGCTGATCAAGAAAGTGCGCGCGCCCTACGAAGACAAACTGAACGAGAAGCTCGCGGTCAGCGACGATTTCCTCTATCGCCGCGGCAACTTCAACGGCACCTGGGATCAACTCATTGTCGATGCCCTGATGGAAGTCAAAGGCGCAGACGCTGCGTTCTCGCCCGGCTTCCGCTGGGGCACCACGCTGCTGCCGGGCGACGCCATCACCATGGAACGCCTGATGGACCAGACTGCGATTACGTATCCGCAGACCACGCTGACCAACATGACCGGCGAAACCATCAAGACCATCATGGAAGACGTCGCCGACAACCTGTTCAACGCCGATCCTTACTACCAGCAGGGTGGCGACATGGTACGCGTGGGCGGGATCGAATACACCATCGATCCGACCAAGAAAATCGGCGAGCGCATCAACAACATGATGCTGAAGGGCAAGGCAATCGATCCCAACACCACCTACAAGGTGGCCGGCTGGGCGCCGGTGGGCGAAGGCGTGCAGGGCGAGCCGGTATGGGATGTGGTGGCCAGTTATCTGCGCGACAAGAAGACCATCAAGGGCCTCAAGCTGAACACGCCGAAGATCGTCGGCGCGGGCGCGAAAAACCCGGGGATTGCGGCCTACGACGGTTCGTATTCCTGATCCAGGGCTTGATGCACAACAAAAAAGGGGCAAACGCCCCTTTTTTGTTGTCGCCTAATTTTTAGGCTTGTCCCACAAGGCATCCCATCCCGCGTGCCCCAAAGCCTCCAGTGTCTCAATATTGCGCTGATAAATCGTTTCCGCTTCGGGGAAAGCCGCCACTGCCCGCGCGATACTCGCCTCGCGCAACAGGTGCAGAATGGCAAACGGCGCCCGGTTGGTGTAGTTGCCGATGTCGTCGGGTGCCGTTCCCTCGAACTGGAATTGCGGATGAAAGCTGGCGATCTGGATCACGCCTTCCAGCCCGTGTTCGTCCACTGCGGCTTCGGCCAGCTGCATGAAATCGTTGAAGTCGAGGAAATCCGGTAACAGGGTGGGATGGATCAATAGCGTCGTATCGACGACTTCGGGATCGGCGGCGGCCAGAAAATCCAGCTCGCGATCGAGGTCTTCCAGCAGGCCGTCCAGATGGCTGGCCGCGCTCACGACGAAGCGCACCTGATTTTTCACGTAGACCGCCTTGGCGAACGGACACAGGTTCAACCCGATCACCGCCTTTTCCAGCCATTCGCGGGTTGCCACAATCACCGCCTGTTCGTCCATGTTCCCTGTCTCCCCTGCCTGTAATGGCGGAACTTTAACGGATACAATGGCTTATTGTCCGACGTTGATGCATTCCCCTTACAAAACCATGAAAAGCAGCGCCATCCGCCAGAGCTTCCTTGACTTCTTCGCTTCCAAGGGCCACACCGTCGTTCCTTCCAGCCCGCTGGTGCCGGGCAATGACCCGACCCTGCTGTTCACCAACGCCGGCATGGTGCAGTTCAAGGACGTGTTCACCGGCCAGGACAAGCGCGCCTACACCCGCGCAGTGTCGTCGCAGCGCTGCGTGCGCGCCGGCGGCAAGCACAACGATCTGGAAAATGTCGGCTACACCGCGCGGCACCACACCTTCTTCGAGATGCTGGGCAACTTCAGCTTCGGCGATTACTTCAAGCAGGATGCGATCAAATACGCATGGGAATACCTCACCACCGTGCTGAAGCTGCCGACCGATAAACTCTGGGTCACGGTGTATGCCGAAGACGACGAAGCCTACGACATCTGGCATAACGATATCGGCGTGCCCAAGGATCGGATCGTGCGCATCGGCGACAACAAGGGTGCGCGCTACGCCTCTGACAACTTCTGGGCGATGGGCGACACCGGCCCCTGCGGCCCCTGTACCGAAATTTTCTACGACCACGGCGAAGGCATTGTCGGCGGCCCCCCTGGCTCGCCGGAAGAAGACGGCGACCGCTACATCGAAATCTGGAACAACGTCTTCATGCAGTTCAACCGCGACGAGGCCGGCACGATGCACCCGCTGCCTAAGCCTTCGGTCGACACCGGCATGGGGCTGGAGCGCATTTCGGCGGTGATGCAGCACGTGCATTCCAACTACGAGATTGACCTGTTCCAGGCACTGATTGCCGCCGCCGCGCGCGAAACGCAGACGGCCGATTTGAACAACAACTCGCTCAAGGTCATCGCCGACCACATCCGCGCCTGTTCCTTCCTCATCGTCGACGGCGTCATCCCGGGCAACGAAGGGCGCGGCTATGTGTTGCGCCGCATCATCCGCCGCGCCATCCGACATGGTTACAAATTGGGCGCACGCACCGCCTTCTTCAATCGCATCGTGCCCGATCTGGCAGCGGTGATGGGCGAGGCCTACCCTGAACTGATCAAGGCACAACAGCGCGTCATCGACATCCTGCGGCAGGAAGAGGAACGCTTCTTCGAGACCATCGAGCACGGCATGGGCATCCTCGAAGCCACGCTGAAGACGCTGCCCGCCGGCGGCACCTTCGACGGCGAACTGGCGTTCAAGCTGCACGACACCTATGGCTTCCCGCTGGACCTCACCGCCGACATCTGCCGCGAAGCCAATGTCAGTGTCGACACCACCGCCTTCGACGCCGCCATGCAGCGGCAGAAGAATCAGGCGCGCGCCGCGGGCAAGTTCAAGCTCGGCGCCGGGCTGGACTATGCCGGTGCGGCCACCACCTTCCACGGCTACGAC
>JBGSZD010000354.1:0-2994 GCA_041750575.1 Thiobacillus sp.
ACTTTGTTACAGATATTGTCGGTCTCGGTTTTCGAGAAAACCCTTATTTCATGCGCCCTGCAGCCAGACACCACCAGAAGCATTCCGCTGCCACCAGATAACCAACTGATTTTGTTTGATTTTTAACCGGACACTACTGGATCGAGCTATCGAAGGACGTTCTCCACGAAGGCCGGTTCAGGAAGGCCAACCCCGGCTACGTCGCGGGCAAGACGTGCATCTACGTCGGCATGACGGGCGTGGATCCCGATGTGCGTTTCGACAAGCACAAGGCCGGCATCCAGTCGAACCGCTACGTGAAAGCATACGGCCTGCACCTGCTGCCCGAGCTATATGAACTGTATAACCCGCTGTCGTACAACCACGCGCGCGATCTGGAAGTGGAGCTGGCGATCGATTTCCGCGAAGCCGGGTATGGAGTGTGGCAGGCGTGAGCAGGATGCCGCGAATGAAAAACCCGACACAGCCCCGCTTGCTAGCAACGAACTCGCCGCCGGCGAAAGATGCAGGCACAGCCCCACAAAGCGACAGGCGCCGCCATCAGAAAGAGTGAGGAAGGTTCAGGGATTGGGGTTTGCTCAGCGAGCATTGCGAAATTCGATGCCGTGAAAGTCGGGAGCGCATCACGGCCGCTTTGGCCTGTCAGGTTTGTCATCCGGGCGAGTATCTTCAGGTCGGCGGTGTTTTCGCTAAGATCCGTCGAATACACAAGCCGGAGCAGGTCTAGTCCCGAATTGAAATAAATGAAAAAACCCGGACTTGGCGCTGTGATTTGAGACGCAATCAGGTTGGCCGCATTACCGGCGCCAAAGCCTGTCGCCAAATTGCTGTCGTCGTCCAGTGTTTGCAGCACGACTATGTTGATGCCGTTGACAGGCAGGTTGCCCGCTGCATCGTTGGCGAATAGAACCTGGTTGCCAACGCCAAAAACAGACGGATTGAACGCGAAGACGTCTGACGCTATCGAAAAATTAATAAAGGGTTCGCCGCCTACGATTTGCCGTCCCGGAGTGGTTAATGCCGTCGAGCCATCGAACGGATCAGTCTCGAAGCTGATTATTGTTGCATTGACCGTTGTGCTAATTGCCAGAAGTGCCGCCAGGGCAGAAAGAGAAGTGCAACGCATTTTCCTTACCTCCTTAAGGGGCCAATCGATATCAATACGGGATGGAAATTGATCGGCCTCTTGTGACAACTGCGGCGGCTCAAGTCCGTCTGATCAATATAGTTCCGACTCGTATTGGGTCAAGCACCAACCCATGCCCGGTGTGCGGGTTGAGTCTTGAAACCGCTTGGCCGACGATTGCCAGACCCGTTACACGTTCAACCCGGCTTACTTGGTGAGCGCCATGAACAGCTGCGGCAACCGCTCGGGCAGCCGCTCGATGTGGTCGATGACGGTGTACTGACGGCCGAAGATGTCGCCGACGTATTCGTCTGCCTTGGGGTCGAGGCTGATGCAGTAGGCGAAGATGCCGTCCCGATCCAGTTCCTTGACGGCCTGCCGCGCGTCTTCGATCAGCAGGCGTTCGTCGTGGGTGTCGACGTCGGACGGCTTGCCGTCGGTGAGGATCAGCATCAGCTTTTTGTCGGCCGGACGCGCGCCGAGGTAGTGCGCGGCGTGACGCATCGCGGCGCCCATGCGGGTCGAGTAGCCCGCTTCCATCGCGGCTAGCCGCGCCTTCACCTCGTCATCGAAGTGTTCGCCGTAGCCCTTGATGTGCAGGTAGCGCACGTCGTGGCGGGTGTTGGAATGAAAGCCGGCAATGGCAAACGAGTCGCCGAGTTTCTCGATCGCCCAGGCCAGCAGCGAGACGGCTTCCTGGCTCAGTTCAAGTATGGTCTGGTCGCTGCCCGCCGCCTTTTCGTTAAGTGATTCCGACAGATCGAGCAGCAGCATCACGGCGATGTCGCGGCCGTCGGTGCGGTGGCTCATGTTGATGCGCGGGTCGGGCGTGGCGCCGCCCTTGAAGTCGATCAGCGAGCGGATGGCGACGTCGAGATCAAGTTCGCTGCCTTCTTCCTGGTAGCGGATGCGCACCTTGTCCTGCGGCTTCAGAAGATCGAGCATTTTTTTCAGCTGCTTGGCGAGCGCGCTGTGCTTGGCTAGCAGGCGGTCGATGTCGGCAGGGTTGCCGCTGGCGTGCAGCGATTCGTACACGCTGGCCCAGTCCGGGCGGTAGGTCTGGCTGTTGTAGTCCCACTCGGGGTAATGGCGCGGCGGCAGACCCCGGATTTCCTCGCTCTGCTCGATCTTGCGTTCCTCGTCGAAGGCTTCTTCCTCGTCGCCCGCCTCGATGAATTTCCACAACTGGCGGTTGTCGTCGCGGTAGTCCACCACGGTGTCGTCGAAATGCACCTTGGCGAACTGGTCGCTCTGGAGGCGGGTTTTGGCGACGTAGGAAAGCGCCAGCGCGGCGATTTCGCGGGTAGAGGATTCGCCTTGCTGCATGACGGCATGGAAGCGCGCGACGAAGTCGTTGAGGTCGACGTCGACATAGCCATGATCGGGATCGAGCAGCGCGCGCGACAGCATCGCCATGCGGTGGCGCAGGCACGAGGTGGTTTCGGGATCGCAGGCGTCTTCCTTGGGATGCGGATGCAACGCGAGGAAAAAACGGCGCAGGCCGGGGTACTCGCGGATCAGCAGCGTCTCGATGCGGCAGTCCTCGAAAAACTCCACCGCCATGCGCTGGAACGGGCTCCAGTTGTCGGCAACCTGTGGCTCGGACCAGCGCCGATGGCCGACCATGTGGGCAAGCGTGGCGCGGTAGCGGTCGAGGCCGGAGATCCCACCTGCGTCATCGTACACATCGGGCACGCGAATGCCGAGCTTGTCGTAGTAGGGAATCGGCTTGCGCAATTCATCGAAGGCGGTGGAATACGGCACCAGTTGGTCCGCGTCGTCCCACAGGCCGCGCAGATACAGATCCAGCTTGCGCTCGATGTCCATGAACAGGGTGCCATGGCGCTCGCGCTGCAGCACCGCGCGGC
>JBGSZD010000355.1:0-2446 GCA_041750575.1 Thiobacillus sp.
ATATATGACCCCGACCCCCAGTAGCCACAAAAAATTCGACGCAGCGGGCTGCGCTACGGGCACCACAATAGTGGCAATGGATGCCAGGATTTATTGACTTTTATTCCAACAAAGATAAATTATCAAAATCAGGATAAAACACCATAAAGCGATGATCTCCTATCCCCGCCCCGCCCTTGCCGACGAACTGGTCACTGCATTGCAGGGTCGCTCGGGCTTCAGTGATGCCCACAACGGCTTGTTTCTGGCCGCACCCCGGCGAACCGGCAAGTCCACCTTCCTTCAGGGCGACCTGCGTCCGGCGCTCGAACACGCCGGCATCGTGGTGGTGTATGTCGATCTATGGGCCGACACGGCGCGCGACCCGGGCGCGTTGATCGCTGCGGCTATCGGCCGGGCCTTACAGCCTCATCTGGGAGTCGTCGCCAAGGCAGCCAGTAAGGCGGGGCTGGAGAAAGTGAGCCTCGGGGGTTTGCAGGTTGATACCAGCAAGATCGGCAAGCTCGACGGACTGACGCTGGTGGATGCCTTGAAGGCGCTCCATGAGACGGCCGGCAAACCTGTGGCACTGATCATCGACGAGGCACAACACGCGTTGACCAGCGAAGCAGGCGAGAACGCCATGTCAGCGCTGAAGTCGGCGCGCGATCAGATGAACACCTCTGGCGCGGTGAATTTGATGCTGGTCATGTCCGGCTCGGATCGTGACAAGCTGCTGCGCTTGGTCAATACCGGTGCATCGCCTTTTTACGGCTCGCAAATTCAGCGCATGCCGCCTTTGGGACCGGATTTCATCGCTTTCATTGCCTCGTTGATCGAGGAACAGCGCCCGGAATTACGCCCGGTGGATGTAACAACGCTGCAAGCCGCATTCGAGAGTTTCGGTAGTCGACCGCAGTTTTTCATGGAGGCGCTGGGTCAGGTGTTGAGTCCCCTTTCCGGCGCCACCAGCCGCTTTGAGTCGGCCGTGCTTGAGTCCGCACGGCAACGCCAGCGCGATGACGAAGCGCAGATGGAATCCGATTATCTGGGTCTCAAGCCGCTGGAGCGGGCCGTGCTCTGGCGCATGCTGGAGTTGGGGCCGCGCTTTCGCCCCTATGATGCGGAGGCGCTGAAGTTCTATCACGCGCAAGTTGGGAAAGCGGTATCCCCACCGAGCGCGCAGAACGCGCTGGAAGTCTTGCGCCAACGCACGCCTCCCTTGGTATGGAAATCCGCCCGCGGCGAATACTCGGTCGAAGATGCCGCGATGCACCGCTGGTTCGAGGAGAGAAGCCGGGCTGGCAGCTGGCCGCCAAACAGTCCGCAGAGCGATCTCGATTTCGCCGAACCCGATCTCCCCAATCCCTGAAGGCCGCCAGATGAGCGATCTTGGCCAACCCGAACGCGCCACGCAAAACCGCGTGATCAAACTGTTCCGTGACGAACTCGGCTACCGCTATCTGGCTGACTGGACTGATCGCGAGAGCAACAGCAACATCGAGGAGACGTTGCTGTCGGATTGGCTGGCGCGTCGCGGCCACAAGACAGCACAAATCGCCGTGGCACTGCACAAGCTGCGCACCGAGTCGGACAACCACAACCGGTCGCTCTACGGCAACAACCAGGCCGTCTACAAGCTGCTGCGCTACGGCGTGCCGGTGAAGATCGAGGCGGGACAGGCCACGGAGACGGTGCAACTCATCGACTGGGACAAGCCGGAAAACAACGATTTCGCCATCGCCGAAGAGGTGACGCTCAAGGGCAACCACGAGCGGCGTCCGGACATCGTGCTGTATGTGAACGGCATCGCCATCGGCGTGCTGGAATTGAAGAACAGCCGCGTTTCGATTGGCGACAGCGTCCGGCAGAATCTGTCCAACCAGCAGCCCGAATTCAATGCGTGGTTTTTCAGCACGGTGCAGTTCATCTTTGCGGGCAACGATTCGGAAGGCTTGCAGTACGGGGCCATCGGCACGCCAGAAAAGTATTTCCTCAAGTGGAAGGAAGATGAGGCGGACAACAGCCGCTTCAAGCTCGACAAATACCTGCTCAAGTTGTGCGACAAACACCGGCTGATCGAGCTGATGCACGATTTCGTGCTGTTCGACGGCGGGGTGAAGAAGCTGCCGCGCATGCACCAGTATTTCGGCATCAAGGCGGCGCAGGAACATGTGCGCCGGAAACAGGGCGGCATCATCTGGCATACCCAGGGCAGCGGCAAGAGCATTGTGATGGTGCTGCTGGCCAAATGGATACTGGAAAACAATCCGCACGCGCGGGTGGTGATCGTGACTGACCGCGATGAACTGGACAAGCAGATCGAAGCAGTAGTGTCCGGTTAAAAATCAAACAAAATCAGTTGGTTATCTGGTGGCAGCGGAATGCTTCTGGTGGTGTCTGGCTGCAGGGCGCATGAAATAAGGGTTTTCTCGAAAACCGAGACCGACAATATCTGTAACAAAGT
>JBGSZD010000356.1:0-8056 GCA_041750575.1 Thiobacillus sp.
ACTTTGTTACAGATATTGTCGGTCTCGGTTTTCGAGAAAACCCTTATTTCATGCGCCCTGCAGCCAGACACCACCAGAAGCATTCCGCTGCCACCAGATAACCAACTGATTTTGTTTGATTTTTAACCGGACACTACTGAGTGCGGGATCCAAGTGACTGAGTTGGGCAGAGTCCATGTGCTCGACGATTTGCCCGTCCCCGATATTCTTCAGGCCTAGATAGTCGATATGCCGACCATCGCGATTTTGTGGTGGGTCAAAAGTATTGGTGACGGCGTACCAGCAGACGCCCAATGAAAACTTGCATTGCCCAGTCTCCGAATGGGTGCCAAGGAGCCAGCGCAATAAGCCAAGTTTGCAGTAGTCGCCGATATCGCCGACATACTTGTTTTGCACGCGCGATCAGCCCTGCATTTGCCCACTGTTGCTGGCCGCGACCACCTGCAGCGGTTGCGGCTGGTTCTCCCATTCGAAGGGCGGCAGGTTGTTCAGCGCCAGACGCAGGCCTTCGTTCCAGGCGTCGCCCAGCGCGCGGTAATAGGGATGGTCTTCGGTGAGCAGCATGCGGCGGCCGCCGTCGAGGGCATCCGCGGTGTAGATCAGCAGTTCGACCGGCGGGCCGACGGTGAGGTTGGAGCGGATGGTCGAGTTGATCGAGACCAGCGCGCAGCGCGCGGACTGTTCCAGCGGGGTGTCGGAGCGAATAACGCGGTCGAGGATGGGCTTGCCGTATTTGGTTTCGCCGATCTGCAGGAAGGGATGCGCACTCGATTCGTGGATGTGGTTGCCCTGCGGATAGATCATGAAGATTTCGGGCGCCTGGTCGGCAATCTGGCCGCCGAAGATGAAGGTGGCTTCGAAATTGGTGTTGGCGTCGCGCGCAGCCTGGGTGCGCTGCACGTCGGTGGAGACGGTGCCGACGTAGTCGACCGCTTCGCTGATCGAATACACCGTGGACAGGCAGGGCTGGTTGCCGAGACGGCAGTCGTCGCGCAGGCGCTTGACCACGCTTTGCGTGGTGGCGAGGTTGCCCGCCGCCAGCAGCACGAACATGCGCTCACCCGGCTGCACGAAGGTGTGCATCTTGGAATAGGTGCTGACATGGTCGATGCCGGCGTTGGTAAGCGAGTCGGACGCGAAAACCAGTCCGCTGTCCGTTTTGATGGCGACGCAGTAAGTCATGGCGTGGAATATCTTTTCAGTCGGCCTTCATCGTGCCTGTTTTCGGTTTCTGACTCAAGAGCAATTGCTCGGCGCACGCCCCCAGGTACACGTACAGGCCGAGTCCGATCAAAAGTCCGACGGCGGTCGCCATCATCCAGACGCCGTCGAGCACATGCTCGCCGTCGCCGACGGCGGACTTGAACATCAGCAGCAGGCCTTCGATCGACACCGCGATCAGGATGGCCGCCATGAAGCGCGTGATGGTGCGGCGCGTCGAACTGTGGCGGTACACGTCCTTGTGCATCAGCACTTCTTCTTCGAGGATGGTCTTGCCGAGATCGAATACCGCCAGCCCCAGGGTGAGAAAGATGATCACGCCGAAGGGTTTGAGATGCAGGTCGGAGGGCTGCTCGGCCGAACTGAAAATTTCCGTTAATTCGACCAGTGCGGCATAGCCCAACAGCACCACCACCGCGAAGAGCCCGGCGACGATGACGCTGTATACGCCCCTGAAAAACGGTACGAAGCGTTTGCGCAAGCCATCGCCCATCAGGAAGGCCACCGCTTCGGCGAGATCGATGTCGAGCACCAGATAGCCGCTGTCCTCGTCGCCGCTTTGATTGGGGCGGACGATGCGTACGATGGCGGTGATGCAGAGCAGTCCGCTGGCGTGGGAGAGGTAGGGCGCGGTGATCGCCACGCCGTCCACCTGTTTCTGCGCCAGCACGAAATACGGACGCTGGTTGCGGCTGATACCCAGGCCCCGGCCGCCCGCCGGATGATTCTTGCGCACCGGCAGATTGGGCGTGATCTGCATGCCGGCGGCATCCAGCAAATAGAGCAGGTCGACGAAGGGATAATGTTTGCCGGCACACCGCACCGCTTCGTCGCGTGCGCCCGCATCGTCGAACAGCGCCGGGCTGGCGATGCCGGTGACGATGGACGCGATCAGCTCGTTCAGCGCATGACGGTATTCGTCGTAGCGTTCGATGACGGCGAGGGTGCTGGGGCTGGCCATGGTCGTTGCGCCTTTCTACTGGCCGAACCAGCGCGTATACGGCGATGCCAGAAATTCCAGGGCGGGCAGGTAGTGGCTGCCGTCGCACGAAAAATTCAGCCCGACCATGCCGTTGATGACGTTGAGCGAGCCCGAGCGCAGATACAGTTGCTCGTCCGAGAAACGCAGAATGCGGAACATTTCCAGTACCTCGCGAATGTGATGGGGCTCGACGACGGCTTCGTCCGGGTAGTGGGTGAGCGGACAATCGGTGCAAGGCGTAGAGGTCAGCAGCTCGTCCACCGACAGCACGCGGTAGCGACAAGGATCGGTGTACAGCCACAGCGTGGCGCGGCTGCTGGAGAAATGCAGCTTGGCGTGGAACACACCGTGCCGACACATCAGCTTTTCGATATGGGCGAAAGTCTCGTTGAACTGGTCGTCCATCGCCGAACGCACCCGACACTGCGCAAACAAGCCCTCCCGGATCGCCGGGTCACCGCGATATTGCTTCCAGTGTGATGCGGGGTCAGGGGGCATGGAGGGTGCGGGCCCACCCGTTAAGGGCAGGCCGTGGTTGTAAGGCTGCTACGGCAGCAACAACCACGCTCAGGCGGCCTCCTTCGGCCGCATCTGACGGCTGTAGAGGAATTCCAGCACCTGGCTGCGCAGGTCGTGATAGCGGGGGTCGTGGGCGAGTTGCAGACGTTCGCGCGGGCGCGGCAGATCCACCGTGAGAATCTCGCCGATGGTCGCCGCCGGGCCGTTGGTCATCATCACGATGCGGTCGGACAGCAACACGGCCTCGTCGACGTCGTGCGTCACCATGATGACCGTGCTCTTGGTCGCCGCGACGATTTTCATCAGCTCGTCCTGCAGGTGCGCGCGCGTCAGCGCGTCGAGCGCGCCGAAGGGCTCGTCCATCAGCAGCACTTTCGGCTCCATCGCCAGGGCGCGCGCAATGCCGACGCGCTGCTTCATGCCGCCGGAGATTTCGCCCGGCAGTTTGGCCGCGGCGTGGGTGAGGCCGACCAGTTCCAGCGCGGCGCTGGTGCGCTTTTTCAATTGCGCTTTCGATTCGCTGCCGCCGAAGACTTTCTCCACTGCGAGATACACGTTCTCGAAGGACGTGAGCCAGGGCAGCAGGGAATGGTTCTGGAACACCACCGAGCGCTCCGGCCCCGGCCCCTTGATCTCCTTGTTGGCGAGCAGCAGCACGCCGTCGGTGGCGTCGAGCAGGCCGGCGACGAGGTTGAGCAGCGTCGATTTGCCGCAGCCGGAGTGGCCGATCAGCGCGATGAATTCGCCCTGGTTGACGTTGAGGTTGATGTCGGTCAACGCGGTGAACTTGCCTTTTTTGGTGCTGAATACCATCGAGGCGTTTTCAATTTGTACGTAGCTTTGCATTTTGAAATCTCCGTGAGGGGGAACAGTGAGCAGTGAGCGGGCGGGTTTTGCCGCCCACCGTTTACTGCTTACCGCTCACTCATAACTAAACCGCTTGGCCAGCAGCATCAGTGCCTGCTCGAGCAGCAGCCCGACGATGCCGACGACGAAGATGGCGATGATGATGTGGGCAACGTTGAGGTTGTTCCATTCGTCCCACACCCAGAAGCCGATGCCGACGCCGCCGGTGAGCATTTCCGCCGCGACGATCACCAGCCAGGCCACGCCGATCGCCAGCCGCACGCCGGTGAGCACGTAGGGCAGCACGGCGGGGAACAGGATTTTGGTGAACACCTTTAGCTCCGACAGGTTCAGCACGCGCGCCACATTCAGATAGTCCTGCGGAATGCGCTGCACGCCGGCGGCGGTATTGAGCACCATCGGCCAGATGCTGGAGATGAAGATCACCCAGATCGAGGCGGGCTCGGCCTTCTGCAGCACCAGCAGACCGATTGGCAGCCACGCGAGCGGCGACACCGGGCGCAGGATGCTGATGATGGGCGACATCATTCGGTTGAGAAAATCAAAACGGCCGATCATGAAGCCGAGCGGAATCCCGACTGCTGCCGCCGCGCCAAAACCGAGGCCGACGCGATACAGCGAGTTGAGGATGTTCCAGCCGATGCCCTTGTCGTTGGGACCATTGTCGTAAAAGGGATCGGAGAACAGTTCCACCGCCGAGGCCCAGGTTTCAACCGGGCCGGGGATGGATTTGTTGGTGTTGGCGATCAACGACCACAGCGCGACGAACAACAGCATGCCGAGCAGCGGCGGGAGCGCGGCTTTGAACAGATTCGCCGTGCCTTCGATGAAGCGTTTGCCCGACTCGGTTTCGAGCAGCGGCGTGCGCCGAGCCGAGGGCATCGGATCATTGCTGGCCTCAAGCGCCAGGGTTTCGGGTGCGTTCATGATTTCTTTCAAACTTCGATCATTCAAGGTGATGGCATTCATGCGGGTTCTCCTTCCGCCCCGGCCGAGCCGGGGCACGCTTATGGGTTAGGCCTTGATCTTGAAGCCATCAGCGTAGGCCTTGGGGTTCTTGCCATCCCACACCACGCCATCGATCAGCTTGCTGGTGCGCATGTCCGACTTCGGCAGCGGCGTTTTGGTCATCGCGGCGGCGGCCTTGTAGACGTCGATGCGGTTGACCTTCTTCGCTACCGCCAGATAGTCCGGATGCTCTTTCAGCAGACCCCAGCGCTTGTGCTGGGTGAGGAACCACATGCCGTCGGACAGGTAGGGGAAGCCAACGATGCCGTTGTTGTAAAACTTCATGTAATCGGGGTCGCTCCACTTCTTGCCGATGCCGTTGTCGTACTGGCCGAGCATGCGGTCCTCGATCGAGTCGAAGTCGGTGTTCACGTAGGACTTGGCCGAGATGATCTTGGCGACCTCGGAGCGGTTCTTCATGTCGTCGATGTACTTCGACGCGTCGAGAATCGCGGCAACCATCGCGCGTGCCGTGTTCGGATACTGCTCGACGAATGCCGCGGTGGTGCCGAGCACTTTTTCCGGGTGGTCTTTCCAGATGGCCTGGGTTGTGGTCGCGGTGAAGCCGATGTTGTCGCGGATCGCGCGCGCGTTCCACGGCTCGCCCACGCAGAAACCATCCATGTTGTCGACACGCATGTTGGCGACCATCTGCGGCGGCGGCACGGTGATCACCTTGGCTTGGGTGAAGGGATTGATGCCGTGCGCGGCCAACCAGTAATACAGCCACATCGCGTGAGTGCCGGTGGGGAAGGTCTGGGCAAAGGTGTATTCCTTCGGCTCGGCGGCGACCAGCTTGGCGAGCGAGGCGCCGTCGGTCACGCCCTTGGCCTTCAACTGATTCGACAGCGTGATCGCCTGGCCGTTGTGGTTCAGGTTGGCGAGCACCGCCATGTCCTTCTTCGGTCCGCCGATGCCCATCTGCACGCCGTAGATCAGGCCGTACAGCACGTGCGCCGCGTCAAGTTCGCCGTTTACCAGTTTGTCGCGCACCGCCGCCCACGAAGCTTCCTTCGATGGCGTGATGGTGAGGCCGTATTTCTTGTCGAATTCTTTCACCGAAGCCATCACCACCGACGCGCAATCGGTCAGTGGAATAAAGCCGATGCTGAGATTGGGCTTTTCAGGTGCGTCGGAGCCGGCGGCCCAGGCACCCTGACGCACGCCCGGCGGAACCAGTGCCATCAACGCGGCGGCGACAGACACTCCAGTGGTTTTTTTCATGAAATCACGCTTGCTCTGATCTTGTACAAGGGGCTTGTTCGGGGTGTCGCTCACGGTGTGCTCTCCAAATAAAAAAGGCGTCGCCTTCAGGGCGGACGCCTTTGTCCAGTAATGAAATTTGACGGTCACGCTGAAAGCCACATCGTTGCGACTGTTCAGTTCTGGATTAGCAACCGTTGTGCCAGGTGTATGAAAGCACCGTGTTTATTGGGTTTCGCCGGTTTTTCGCTGACTTGCCGCGGCTATTGGCCTGCCGAACATGCACGCATTGGGTGCATGTTCGGTGCGCGGTGCACCAATCACGCCGTCTTTTGCAGAATCTGTCGTGCGATGTCCGCCAGCTTAAGGCCGCGGTCCATCGCCGCGCGGCGCATTTCGCGATACACCTCGGGTTCCGACGCGCCGGTCTGTTTGATGAGCAGCGCCTTCGCCTGATCGATCAGCTTGCGCTCCGACAGTTCGAGGCGCGTCTGCTCCAACTGGTCGTGCAAGGCCTGAAACGCCTCGAAGCGCGACACCGCCACATCGAGAATCGGGCGGATGCGCGCCGGGTCGAGCCCGTCGACCACGTACGACGTCACCCCCGCCTGCGTCGCCGAGCGGATGGCCTCCGGACTGCCATCGTCGGTGAACATCACGATCGGGCGCGGACAGTCCTGGTTCACCACGCAGATATGTTCCAGCGTGTCGCGATCCGGCGAGTCCTGCGCGATGATCACCACATCGGGGCGCAACGCCTGAATCTGCACGTCGAGGCTGCGTGCGGAATTGAGCGTGGCGGTCACCACACAGCCCGCCGCTTCCAGTGCGGGCACCAGCATCGCCAGCCGCTCGGGCTGGTTTTCAACAATGAGTACGCGCATGTATTTTCGTTATCCGCTGCGTTACAAAAAAAGGCGGCCTCCGGAGAGGCCGCAATATCGGAGGAGACTGCCTGAGCAACCTGGCCTTGCGGTTTGGATACTCAACTAGGATATAGCAGGCAGCGTGCCAGCTTTGAGAGTAGTTAATTATCAAATGCTTATGTGTTTTTCGGCCCATGGGAAGGCGGGTTGGGCTGAGCGGTTGTGGTGCATGGGGTGGGTAAATGGAATCAAAACGGGGCGCGAATCTGCCGTTCGCCCTTCACTGACAACGCATCTCCGGCGTCAACCTCATCCATTTGATCAACCAGTTCTTCGCCCGCTCGCGCGCATGCCGCGTCGCAATTTTCTCCTCTGGCGTCTGGTCCGGACGGAAATCGAACGCGCGCCGCGCCATCGGGTATTCCTGCCACTCGACCGGGACGCCGCGTTCCCACAGGGCGTAGAACGCGCGGCCGCCGTTCATGCGGCGCAGTTCGTAGTCGGCGTCGCCGATGAGATAGAGCACGGGTGTGGTGATCTGCATGATTTCGGGCGCGATGCGGAACAGTTGATCCGGCTCGGGCGCATTGGGGTTCTGCATGTGGCCGTAGTAGCTGACGATGGCGGCGATGTCGGGGCCGCGTTTGGCGGCGAGACGGATGGCGTAATACGGGCCGCGCGACAGGCCGACGATGCCGACCGGTTGCTTGCAGGCGTTCGGCAGTGATTTCAGGTAATCGAGGCCGGCTTCCACGTCCAGTTCAGTGTCGGGATTGTGCGCGGCGGGCCAGCGTTCGATGAAGCGGCCGCTCTGCCAGTCGGGGGCGACGACGAGGAAGCCCTGTTCGGCGAGTTCGCGCACGTGGGCGCGTTCGTCGCCTTCGTAGCCGCGTTTGGCGTGGATGAAGAGCACCGGCGGGAAGGGGCCCTTGCCGACGGGCGTGGCGACCTCGGCGGGTACGTCGGAACCGTCGGCAGCCTTGAGGGTGGTTTTGGTGAGTGCGACACCGTTGGCAACAGCCGCTGCACTGAGCGCCGATGCTAAGATGGCGCCCGCAATGACGAGTCTTTTCATGGTCTTCTCCTGTCGTTTTTCTGGCCCTCATTCTAGGCCAGTGCATCCGGTTTCCTGTGTGGTCCAAAAGAACCCCGGAAGGCATTGTCCTACGGGGCATCAATACCCGTGAGCACTTCCATCGACGAACCGACGATTCCGCTCCGGCTGCGACGGCCGTTGGCTGCAGCATGGATTTCGCTGGGCTTGCACGGGGCGCTGATTGCACTGATTCAGGTGGCCCCGCCGGCGTCGGTGAGCCTGGGCGAGCCGGTGATCGAAGCGCGGCTGGTGCCGAAGCACACGGCCGC
Source organism: Thiobacillus sp. (assembly GCA_041750575.1). Taxonomy (GTDB): domain Bacteria; phylum Pseudomonadota; class Gammaproteobacteria; order Burkholderiales; family Thiobacillaceae; genus Thiobacillus. Next base: position 8,032 of record JBGSZD010000356.1, read on the forward strand.
GCCAGTCGTGGAAACGGTGCCGCCC
>JBGSZD010000357.1:0-3409 GCA_041750575.1 Thiobacillus sp.
GACGTGTGCTCTTCCGATCTGGCCAGCAGGTTCAGCGCGGCGGGCTCGCACGCGACGTTTTCCTGTTCCAGCACTTCGCCCAGATGCTGCGCCACCAGCGCGGGCGGCATTGGCTTCAGGTTGAACTGCAGGCAGCGCGACAGCACCGTGACCGGGATTTTCTGCGGGTCGGTGGTGGCGAGGATGAATTTCACATGCGCGGGCGGTTCCTCCAGCGTCTTCAGCATGGAGTTGAATGCCGGTTTCGACAGCATGTGCACTTCGTCGATGATGTAGACCTTGTAGCGCCCCACCGTCGGCGCGTACTGCGCGTTGTCGAGTACCTCGCGCATGTTGTCGACGCCGGTGTTCGACGCGGCGTCCAGCTCCAGCAGGTCGACAAAGCGCCCGGCGTCGATCTGCGTGCAGGCCGAACAGACACCGCACGGCGTGGCGGTCACACCGGTTTCGCAGTTGAGGCATTTGGCGAGAATCCGCGCCAGCGTGGTCTTGCCCACCCCGCGCGTGCCGGTCAGCAGATAGGCGTGATGGAGACGGCCTTGTGTCAGCGCATTCGACAACGCCTGCACCACGTGCTCCTGTCCCTTGAGGTCGGCAAACGCGCGCGGCCGCCACTTGCGCGCCAGCGCCAGTGAGGGGGATACGGAGTCGCCGAAAAGGTCAGTCATGGTTAATTGGGTAGGCGGGAACCATTCCAGGCTGCAATCCGACGGAGACAAGGCGTCGCGCCGCAGACAGTACCGTCAGTATGGCAAGGCGCGAACAACGCAGTATTCGTCGGATTGCAGCCTGGAATGGCGAGCCAGAGCCCCGGCACTGGCATCAATCGCTGTGGCTGCTTCCTTCCGGACCTGACCCGATTCACGACTTAGCCATGCGGGGAGGCCCGCCACGCGCATTTTAACCCGGATGTTCCATGAATTCGCGTGATGATCGCGCAGGATTTTGATTGATAGGGAAACGTTGGGAAGGAGCGTCGTAGTTATTCATACGACCGACTGAACAAAGTTTTTCTATCAGGCAAAAGACCAGCGAGGGCACGCGTCAATTCATGGAACACCCGGGTTATCCCGGAAGCGCGCTTATTCTTCATCCGCCGGCGCGGCCAAGCGGCGTTTCTTCACCGCATCGGCGAGCATGCGCAGCAGCGGGATGGTGTCGTCCCAGTTGATGCAGGCGTCGGTGATCGACTTGGCGTATTCCAGCGGCTGACCAACCACCAGGTCCTGACGCCCCGCGTTCAGATGACTTTCGATCATGGCGCCGATGATGCGGGCATCGCCGCCCGCAACTTGTGCGGCCACGTCGGCGCCGACGTCCATCTGGCGCTGGAACTGTTTGCTCGAGTTGGCGTGCGAGAAGTCGATCATCAATTGCTGCCGCAGCCCCGCCGCGGCCAGTTCGCCGCACGCCAGATTAACGCTCGCCGCGTCGTAATTGGGCGCCTTGCCGCCGCGCAGGATGACGTGGGTATCTTCGTTGCCCGAGGTGCTGAACACGCCGACGTGGCCCGACTTGGTGATCGAGATGAAATGGTGGCGCGCGCTGGCGGCCTTGATCGCATCGACCGCAATCCTGAGGCTGCCATCGGTGCCGTTCTTGAACCCCACCGGGCACGACAGGCCGGAAGCCAGCTGGCGGTGCGACTGCGATTCGGTGGTGCGCGCGCCGATGGCGCCCCAGCTCACCAGGTCGGCGATGTATTGCGGCGAAATCAAGTCGAGGAATTCGGTCGCGCAAGGCAGGCCGATCTCGTTGATCTCCAATAACAATTTCCGGGCCAGCCGCAGCCCTTCGTTGATGTCGAAGCTCTCGTCCAGATGCGGGTCGTTGATCAGCCCCTTCCAGCCCACGGTGGTGCGCGGCTTCTCGAAATACACGCGCATCACGATGATGAGGTCATGCTTGAGCTCGTCGGCCAGCGGTTTCAACTTGCGTGCGTAATCCAGCGCTGCTGCCGGGTCGTGGATAGAACACGGGCCAACGACGATGAACAGGCGGTCGTCCGCCCCGCGCAGCACGTCGTGGATGGCGTTGCGCGCATGGGCGACGTGCGCATGCACGGTTTCGTTGGCGCGCAGTTCGCGCATGATCTGCATCGGGGCAAGCAGTTCGCCGCTTTGCTCGATGCGGGTGTCGTCGGTTCGGGTGGCAGTCATTTTCAGGCTCCGTATTTAATTACTCTGACCCGCTGTGGCTTAAACAAAAAACCGCCAGCAGGCTGGCGGTTTCGTTAAGGCGTTGCTGTTCGATTCAGCGCCTCCCGACCGCCCTGGGCGTGGGATAAAAAAAGCTAAAGAAGAACAGCGCGACTGAGTTCATGCGCGCCAGTCTATCAAAACCCGCGTGCTGGCGCCAACCGTTTGTAAACGCGGCGGATTGCGGCGCACCCTTGGCACCGTCGCGCCGTATAATCGTTCCAAACAAAAGGATCAGGGTGGGGACCATGGCCAACGGGACAGACAACCAGCACGCCAGCCAGGATTTGCGACGCGACAAACGCTTCCAGGTTTCGCAGGCGGCCATCATCACGCAGCCGGGTTACACCGAAATCGCCTGTGAAATCCGCGATTTCTGTTTTGGCGGGCTGTTTCTCAAGTTCACCAATCCGGAAGCGGCGATCGCCTCGCTGGCCAAGCGTCCGGATGCCGAGGTGGAGATTGTCTTTACACCGGTATCGCTCAACACCACCCAGACTTTTCGCGTGCCGGCGCAGCTCAAGCGCCTGAGTCCCCTCGGCGTCGGTGTCGTATTCATCCGCCAGCCGCTCGATGCGTTGCGGGCATTGCAAAAACTGCGCATGGCCGGGCACCGCCAACGGCTCGCCGCGCTGCCCGCCACGGACGCCCATCCCCACCTGCGTGACGCCAGTACCACCCTGCTGAACGAAACTCTGCTGCAGGCGCACGACCAGGTCATGCGCATGCTGGGCGACAAGCTCAGTGCTGCCGCCATTCAGGCTTCCGGCATCGCCGAACACAGCGGGCTCTTGAGCGCCGTGCATGAATTCGGTCGCCACGGGGCCACCGTGCAGGCGCAATTCGTGCAACAGGTGCTGGATGCGCTGAAGCTGGCGCGCCCGGTGCAAACCCAGGCCACCCGCGGCAATACCGCCGGCGGGCTGGCTCTGGTCGACGAACTGGATTTCGAGGACTGGCTCGCCACCTCGTCCGAAGCCCACAAACTGGAAGAGCAATTCCAGGAACAGCTGGCCGACATCGAACCGCGCGTCGGACAGCTGTTCGGCTTTGCCTGCGACCACAGCAACAACCCCTTCGGCCCCGCCGTCATTGGCCACGCCTATCGCAGTGCATTGCAGGACGTGCCGGTGCTGTCGCGCGCGCGTCAGGTCGCGTACGCCACGCTGCGCGACGTGCTGTCCGACCAGCTTGCGCCGCTGTATGCCGAG
>JBGSZD010000358.1:0-2805 GCA_041750575.1 Thiobacillus sp.
ACTTTGTTACAGATATTGTCGGTCTCGGTTTTCGAGAAAACCCTTATTTCATGCGCCCTGCAGCCAGACACCACCAGAAGCATTCCGCTGCCACCAGATAACCAACTGATTTTGTTTGATTTTTAACCGGACACTACTGAAGACATGAAGAAACTGATCGTGGCGAGCATGATGGCCGGCCTGTTGGCATCGTCCGGCGCGTGGGCGGAAGGCGCTCAGCAAAATCGGATGAAAACCTGCAATGACGATGCGGGCAAAAAGAGCTTGTCGGGCGATGCACGCAAGGATTTCATGAAGTCCTGTTTGTCCGGTGCGAGCGATGCCAAACCCGCAACAGGCGGCGCAACGTCGCAACAGCAGCGCATGAAGGACTGTAATGCCGAAGCCAAATCCAAGAAGATGAAGGGCGATGCGCGCAAGGCGTTCATGAAGACCTGCTTGTCGAACAAGAAAAACTAGGCGGGCTTCGCGTCCGGGAAAAGCGCCTTCGGGCGCTTTTTTCATTGCGGTACGATGTGTGGGATGCGTACCTGGGATATTTTCTGCAACGTTGTCGACAACTATGGCGACATCGGTATCGCCTGGCGGCTGGCGCGCGGTTTGGCTCGCGAGCAGGTTTTGGCAGTGCGGCTGTGGGTGGACGACCTGCACGCGTTTCAGCGCATCTGGCCGGCGATCGATCCGAATGCGGATGTGCAGTCCTGCGAGAGCGTGACGGTTTGCGCATGGCGCACGCCGTTTGCGGCAGCCGAGCCGGCACAGGTGGTGATCGAGGCGTTCGGATGCGCCTTGCCGGAAACCTATTTGACGGCGATGAGCAGGCCATCGCCGCCGCCGGTCTGGATCAATCTCGAATACCTGAGCGCCGAACCCTGGGTGGCCGAGCATCATGGCTTGCCGTCGCCGCATCCGCGCTTGCCGCTGACCAAGTATTTTTTCTTTCCCGGCTACACGTCGGCTACCGGCGGCTTGCTGGTCGAGTCCGACCTGGCTGCGCGTCGCGACGCTTTCCGGCACGCTTCGCTCGCTGCTTTCTGGCGTCAGATCGGGCTGGATAAGCCGCAGCCTGGCGAACTGCGGGTATCGTTATTCGCCTATGAAAATCCGGCGCTTCCCGCTTTGCTCGACGCCTGGGCGGCCGATGCGCAACCGGTGACCTGTCTGGTGCCGGAAAGCCGGGTGTTTCCGCAACTGGCGGCCTGGCTGGGCGTGCCCCGTTTGCAGGTGGGCGATACGCAGCAGCGCGGCGCGCTGCGGCTGCATATCCTGCCGTTTTCGGATCAGGATGCGTACGACTGCCTGTTGTGGGCGTGCGATCTCAATTTCGTGCGGGGCGAGGATTACTGCGTGCGCGCGCAGTGGGCGGCGCGGCCCATGGTGTGGCAGGCCTATCCCCAGGCTGAAAACGCGCATTGGGACAAGCTGAACGCGCTATTGGCACATTACACGGAAGGGCTGGAGACTGCTTCGGCGCGAGCGGTGAGCGGGATGTGGCGGTGCTGGAACGGCATGCCGGAGGCTGACGATATGGCGACCCTTTGGGCCGCGTGGCGGACACAGCAGGCTGTTATCGAACGGCACGCCGCCCGCTGGCGCGATCGGCTGGAGCGGGCCGGCCGCCTGACCGACAAGCTGGCGGATTTTGCCGAAAATAAGCTAAAATCTCGCGTTTTCTCAAACCCTTAGCGAAATCTTTCGCGCCATTATCGCAGGACATGCACCCATGAAGATCGCCCAGGAACTCCGCGCCGGCAACGTTGTAATGATCGGCCAAGACCCGATGGTGGTGGTGAAAGCCGAATTCTCGAAATCCGGCCGCAACTCCTCCGTCGTCAAGATGAAGCTGAAGAACCTGCTCAACGGTTCCGGCACCGAAACCGTGTATCGCGCTGACGACAAGTTTGAAGTGGTGTCGCTGGACCGCAAGGACTGCACCTATTCCTACTTCGCCGATCCGCTGTATGTGTTCATGGATGCCGACTACAACCAGTACGAAATCGAAGCCGAGAACCTCGGCGACGCGCTGAACTATCTGGACGACGGCATGCCGCTGGAAGTGGTGTTTTATGAGGGCAAGGCGATTTCGGTCGAGATGCCCACCACCGTCGTTCGGGAAGTCGAATACACCGAACCGGCCGTGCGCGGCGATACTTCGGGCAAGGTGATGAAGCCCGCCCGCATCAAGCCCACCGGATTCGAGCTGCCGGTCGCGGCCTTCGTCGATATCGGCGACATGATCGAGATCGACACCCGCACCAACGAATTCAAGCGCCGCGCCAACTGAGCGCGGTTGTTGCCGATTAATCGGCTTTACAACCGCGGCCTGCCCCTTGCGGGTGAAGTGCTTCGCTCGATTCGAACAAAAAGGCAGCTTCGGCTGCCTTTTTGTTTCTGGGTGTCCTGCCGGCGTTAAAATGCCGGTCTGCTTTTCTGCTGTTTTCTTATGACCGACCCGCGTTTCATCCATCTCCGTCTGCATACCGAGTATTCCGTCGTCGATGGCCTGGTGCGGGTGGACGAAGCGGTCAAGCGCGCGCGCGGCATTGCGATGCCCGCGCTGGGTCTGTCCGATCTGTCCAACACCTTTGGCTTGGTGAAGTTCTACCGTGCGGCGCGCGGCGCCGGCATCAAGCCGATCTTCGGCTGCGACGTGTGGGTGACCAATGCTGCCGATAGAAATCGGCCTTCGCGCCTGCTGCTGCTGGTGCAGCATCGCGAAGGCTATCGCCGGCTGTGCGAACTGCTGACCCGCGCCTATCAGGAAAACCTCTACCGCGGCCGTGCCGAGATCGATCCCGCCTGGCT
>JBGSZD010000359.1:0-12764 GCA_041750575.1 Thiobacillus sp.
ACTTTGTTACAGATATTGTCGGTCTCGGTTTTCGAGAAAACCCTTATTTCATGCGCCCTGCAGCCAGACACCACCAGAAGCATTCCGCTGCCACCAGATAACCAACTGATTTTGTTTGATTTTTAACCGGACACTACTGAACCTAACAGCAATCTGACATTACATCTTCCAACTGTATTGAATGCCCAGCGAGTTCTGGTACATCTCAATAGTATCGACGTTGGTGCCAAAGGGCGCACCAGGCCGAGATGCACTTACGTCGTTTTTAAAGCCGTGCATATAGGCCATGGTCAACTCGTTGCCAGAGGCGAGGTTGTAGGTAAAGCCCAAAGTAACATGGTCTTCAATCACAGCGGGAGCCAGGATATTGAAGAGCGCCTCGCCCGTATCCGCGCCATTGATAGGATTGTCATTATGACTATAGCCAGCACGCAGGGTCAGCTTCGGAGTGTACTTGTACTCCACGCCCAGTTTCCACACGTCAATATCATCCCAGCCAAAACCGGGGCCGTTTGCCGAGCCGAGCGGTTGTCCGAGAACTAACAGATTGGTTACGGGATTACTGACGGCAGCAACGCCAGTGTAGTTGATCCGCTGGTAATCCAATGCCAGCTTGATCGCTGGGCTTGCTTGCCAAGCCACGCCCAGGTTGTAGTTCTCTGGAATGTCAAAATCACCCTGCTCGGCGAACAGGCCGGCATATTTGTCGAACTCTTCGAAATCCATTTTCGAAGCGTAAGCCGCGCCGATGGTAATGGTCGGTGTGATTTTGCCCATGTAGCCGATGCGGACACCATATCCAAAAGCATCATCATGGCCGTTATCGCTCAACTTCGTCGATGAAGCCGAGAAGCCGTTAAAGGATGGCTGCAAACCCGTGGCGGCAAACCGCTGATAACCCAGCAACGGGGAAATGCCGATGGAATGGTTAGGCGCAACCTTGTAAGCAGCGGTCGGCGCAATGATCAACTGCATCAAATCGACACCGAGTGAACCCTGCCCACCCAGAATGTTAGTTGTGCCGAATCCCCCGCCAAGAGCCGGGTAGTCGGTATTCATACCGCCGTTACCATACACGGTCACACCCAGTGCCAAGTTGGAGTTGACCATGCGGTTGTAACCGAATTCAGGGATCAGGAATAAGTTGGAATCGCTCTCGGATGTCACCGGCATGCCAAAATCGCCAGCATTGGAGGCCTCACGAATCGGGCTGAACAGATCAGCGCCAAGGTCGATGCGGTTACCCGCATAGGCCATAGCAGCAGGGTTGTTGGCGCCACCAAATGCGTCATCAGAACTGGCACTGGAAGCACCGCCCATGCCCTTGGCCTTCATGCCATAGCCATGCGAAAAATAACCGTTGGTGGCGCAAGCGCTTCCAGCCAAACCGGCCAGCGCCATGAATGCGAATACTCGTGTGAATTTCATTGTGTTCTCCTGGGGCGAAAATGCTACAGATAAGCTTGTTGTATGACCTGCGCCGAAGGCTACGCCCGCGCTAGGGCTTAGACAAGCAGGCCAACTCGTCAAATTGAACAACCCTGGTCAAGTGTCGTACAAATGACACAAAAAAATGAGCCGGATAGTTCCGGCTCATTTCAGCGACCATAAAACCTGTTTCTTTAGATAAACAGGCAAATGTCCGTTTCGCCGGCAAATTCGAAGAAGGTGGCAGCGCCGCCGTATTCGAGACCGTCGATAAAGTCGGAATGTTCGAAACCGAACAGTTCAACGGTCATCTGGCAGGCGATGAATTTGACTTCTGCTTCCTGGCACAAATCGCGCAGGTCGGGAATGGTTGCCACGCCGTTGTTGGCGATGGTCTGCTTCATCAAAGCCGTTGCGACGTTCTCGTAGCCGGGCACCAGCGACTGGATGGCGTTGGGCATATTCCAGTTGATGCTCTTGAACCACTTGGGACCGAAGGGCATTTTCATCGGCATGCCGGGGTTGCCGAGCGGGCTCACTTTCAGGCCAGACAGGTCTTTACGGACGAGTTGCAGACCATAGAAAGTAAAGAAAATCTGGGTTTCGTAACCCAGCGCGGCCGCCGTGGAGGCCAGGATGAAGGGGGGGTAAGCCCAATCCAGCGTGCCCTTCGTGGCGATGATGGCCATTTTTTTAGTATCCATGATCTGTCTCTCCTCTTTTCTTCCGGTTAAAAAAACAGCGCCGTGTGTTCATTGGAACAGACGGCGCTTGTTTTGGTTTCTGGTTTACTTTTTCTTCATGAAAAAGGTGAATTCGCCACCCGCTTCGGCGGTAGACAGCAGTTCATTGCCGGTCTGTTTGGCGAAAGCGGCGAAATCCTTGACCGAACCCGGATCGGTGGACAGGATTTTCAGGATTTGACCGCTACCGACTTCACCCAGGGCTTTTTTAGCGCGCAGGATGGGAAGGGGACAGTTCAGGCCACGTGCATCAAGTTCTTTATCGAAATTCATTATGTTTTCTCCTTACATTAAATCGGCATGTACTAAAAACGCTGCGGTACCTTAAACCAGATGCATGCCTATTGCAACCGATAAAGCAGCCTGATGGGATTTTCTTATAAAACGGATTATCGCGGCCGTGACAGCACATTGCCAGAACGCGCCCACGCCATGATGCCGCCGGCCAGATTGTGCATGTTGTCGTAGCCCTTGGAGGCCATGAACGCACAGGCTTGAGCCGATCGCGCGCCGGAACGGCAGTAGATGACCACGGGTTTGTCCTGGGGAATATCGGCGGCGCGCAAGGGCAGCAGGTGCAGGGGAATATGGATGGCGCCGTCGATCACGCCTTGCGCCACTTCGGCTTCGGTACGCACATCGATCAGGTGTGCGCCTTTGGCGGCGATTTCAGAGACGTAGCTGGGGTCGACTTCTTTAAAACCTGACAATCCGAACATAAGCTTCACACTCCAGAATGGAGAAATTAGAATTTTCTAATATACCCCAAACTCTCAAGACAAGCCAAGCATGCCCACACTGCCTGACGGGATACCTTAGCAGCGCTGCGCGCCGTGATACAGATTCACCACATGGCGCGCTTCTGCAAAAAACAGCCAGCGCTCGACCGCCGCACCGGCAATCCCGGCCATGGCTGCGATGATTGCCGCAACGTGCCCGCCCTGCTGGTTGAACACCCACACCAGCATCAGGCCGGGCAATGCGAAGCCCAGCACAAAAACGACAATCTTGAGCAGGCCGGCTTTCTGGCGCGCAATCTGGAAACCGAATTCCTGAGTCAGAAAGGTGCCGTGGGTGTGGCCGGTGTCCAGCAGCTTGACCTTGGCGCGCGTCAGACCCGTGGCGGTATTGATCGTGGGCGAGAGTCCCGGGCTGCGAATCCAGAAGTAATAAATGGCCTTCAGCACGGCAGCGATCGCAACGATCAACGCCGACATTGCGATGTAGGGTGTGGTGTCGAGACCGGCGATCACCGCGCCCAGCAGCAACAGCAGGCTGCCGCTGGCGTAACCCAGCGCCAGGTAGTTGGCGGGCACCAAAGGCGTGTTCCACTGGCGGATGGTTTTCAGGCAGGCGTAGATCATGCCGGTGGAAAACACCGTGATCCAGGCCATCACGGCGGTGAGGAAGCCGCTGCCGACACGCAGCCACTGCGGCGCGTCGAACATGATACTGGCGAGATAGATCAGCGCCAGTGGCATGAACACCATCGCGAACACGCCCTCGCGCGACAGCCACGAGGTGCGGAAACGCGTGAACGCGCGCCAGGCATTTTTCGGATTGGCCAGGTGAAAGGTCGAGGACAGCAGGCCGAACACAATCAGCCCCATCGCCATCAGACCGCCGGCGACAAGCTGATCCTGATTGAACCCGCCGCCCAGTTTGAAAAAGTCGGCAATGAACAGTAGCGAGAACAGGCCGAAGCCGGCGCCCGAGGCAACCGTGAAGAAGATGACAGAAAACGCGGGATGCATGTTGACTCCTTTTGACCTTAACGACGAACCAGCTTGTTGGCGAACTGCTTGATGCTTTCCTTCAAGCCGCCCTTGAGTTGGGTGTCGACCGGGATCACCGGCTTGCTGCGTGGAGGCAAGTACTGGTTGGTTGGGTTGTAGTTGAGTTCAGGCATCAGAGGGAAGCCGCCACGCTCGCGTACGGTGCGCGACACCGCCGAATCGGGATCGTCGAAGTCGCCGAACATGCGTGCGTGCGCCGGGCAGGTCAGCACGCATGAGGGCTGGCGCTCTTCGACCGGCAGTTCCTGGTCGTAGATGCGGTCGACGCACAGGGTGCATTTCTTCATCGTGCCGCTGGAACGGTCGAGTTCGCGCGCGCCGTACGGACACGCCCACGAGCAGTAGTTGCAGCCCATGCACTTGTCCTGGTCGATCAGCACGATGCCGTCTTCTGCGCGCTTGTACGACGCGCCGGTCGGGCACACGGTGACGCAGTCGGCGTCCTCGCAGTGCATGCACGACATCGGGAAGTTGACGGTCTTGTTGTTCGGATATTCGTCCATTTCGTAATGGCGAATCCGGTTGAACCACACGCCCGACGGCTCCGCGCCGTAGGGCTGGTAGTCGGACAGCGGGCCGATGGTGCCGGATGCGTTCCATTCCTTGCAGGCGATGGCGCAGGCATGACAACCCACGCACACATCAAGGTCGATGACCAAACCCAGTCTCATAATTTATCCAGCCTCATCTTGCTCTCTCGTCTTTATATTTGTCTGGGACGGTTCAATTCTTTTCGTGGTTGCGAGCGTCGTAGCGCAGCACGTTCGGACGCTCGTAGCGCTCGTCGCCTGGGTAGGCTTTCAAGCTGTCGAACTGCGGCCACGAACCCGTCTCGCCCGGTGCGGCTTTCCAGATGCGCACACGCAGATCGAACCACGCCGCCTGACCCGTCACGGGATCGGAGTTGGTGATGCGCCGTTCGCCGGATTTTTCCGGCAGCAATTCGGAAATCAAGTGGTTGAGCAGGAAGCCCTTGGTCGCTTCGGAGGCGTTTTCCTTCAGGCCCCACGCGCCCTTCTGCTTGCCGATGGCGTTCCAGGTCCAGATCGTGTCTTCCTGCGTGCCTTCCATGGTTTTCACCTGGCAGCGGATCTTGCCGTTGTGCGACTCGACCCAGATCCAGTCGAAGTCCTTGATGCCCATCTCGGCCGCCTTGCGGGCGTTCATGTACATGTAGTTCTGTGCCATGAGCTGGCGCAGCCACACGTTCTGCGAATCCCACGAGTGGTACATGAACATCGGGCGCTGGGTGAGCGCGAAGAACGGATACTTTTCCTTGTCGACACGCTGCTGTTCCAGCGGCTCGTACCACATCGGCAGCGGGTCGAAGTATTTCACCAGACGCTCGCGGTCAACCTGATTGTTGGGTTGGGGGCCGTCGTACAGGCCCTGTCCGGCGAGACGGAATTTCTGCAGCGGCTCGGAATAGAACTGCATGATGATGGGCTCGGCCTTGCCGATGAACCCGACATCCGCCGCCACATCGAGATAATCCTTGTTGGCGTAGCGCATGTATTTCTGGTTGTCGGGCCAGTGGTGCGCGAAGAAGCTCTGGTTCTCGATGTACTTTTCCCACTGGCTGGGGTTGGGTTCTCCTTTAAGCGACTGGGTGCCGTCTTTGCCGCGCCAGCCAGCGAGGAAGCCCACACCCGGCGAGCGTTCGTAGTTGACGATGAAATCGGGATAGTCCTTGAACTTGCGCGTGCCATCCTTGTTGGTAAATGCCGGGAATTTCAACCGCGACGCCAGTTCGACCATCACTTCCTGCCAAGGCCTCACGTCGCGATCAGGCTTGACCAGCGGATAGCGAATGGCATCGGCCGCGGCGTCCGGCTCGGAAATCGGGCGATCCAGTAGCGAGATGCAGTCGTGCCGTTCGAGGTAGGTCGTATCCGGCAGGATCAGGTCGGCGAAGTTGGTCATCTCCGAGTGAAACGCATCGATCACCACCAGGAAAGGAATCTTGTACTCGCCGAAGTTCTCCGGATCCTTGGCGCGCAGCATGTCCTGGATATTCGATGTATTCATCGAAGAGTTCCACGCCATGTTGGCCATGAACAGGATCAGCGTATCGAGCGCGTAGGGATCATGGTTAACGGCATTGGTGATGACCATGTGCATCAGGCCATGCGAGGACAGCGGCGTTTCCCAGGAAAAGGCCTTGTCGATGCGCAGCGGGTTGCCGAACTCATCGATCACCAGATCTTCCGGACGTGTCGGAAAGCCGAGCGGCGGACGCGACAGCGGCGTGTTCGGCGCGTTGATGATGTCTATATTGTTTTCCGGCAGCTGGTGCGGCGGAATCGGCTTCGGATACGGCGCACGTGCGCGGAAGTTGCCCGGCGCGTCGAGCGCGCCCAACAGCATCTGGATGAAGTGCACTGCGCGGCAGGCATGGAAGCCGTTGGAATGCGCGGAGATGCCGCGCATCGCGTACATCGCCACCGGCCGCCCGACCACTTTGTCGTGCTTGCGGCCCCACACGTCGGTCCATTCGATCGGCAGTTCGACCGTCTCCTTGAACGCGATGTGCGCCATTTCCAAAGCAATTCGAGTAATCGTTTCGGCCGGCAGGCCGCATTCCAGCGCGACGTTCTCGGGTGCGTAGCGTTCGTCGAGATAGCGCTCGGCCATCAGTGACATCACGGTCTTGACGCGACGCCCGTCCGGCGCGACGTATTCGCCGAACAGCGCGGGCGCGATGTCACCGTCCATGCCGTTGCGGAACGCTTCCTTGTCGATGTCCCAGATCAGCGGCTGGTCGTTCTCGTCGCGCAGGAACAGGCCGTCGCCCTTCTGGCCCGGGTTCTGCACCACCAGCCAGGAGGCATTGGTGTAGCGCACCAGGAATTCGTAGTCGAACTGCTCGTGCTTCAGCAGCACGTGCACCATCGACATCGCCAGCAGGCCATCCATGCCCGGCTTGATCGGCAGCCATTCGTCGGCGATCGCCGAGTAGCCGGTACGCACCGGGTTGACGGTGACGAATTTGCCACCCTTGCGCTTGAGCTTTTCCAGGCCGATCTTGATCGGGTTGGACGAGTGGTCCTCGGCCACGCCCCACATGATGAAGTACTTGGCGTAATCCCAGTCCGGCGCGCCGAATTCCCAGAACGAGAAGCCGATCGAATAAAGCCCCGCCGCCGCCATGTTCACCGAACAGAAGCCGCCGTGCGCTGCCCAGTTCGGCGTGCCGAACTGCTGTGCCCACAGACCGGTCAGCGCCTGCATCTGGTCGCGGCCGGTGAAAAAGCCCAACTTGGAGGGATCGGTCGCGCGTATGTCGCTCAGACGCGTGGTCAACACGTCGAGCGCCTGCTCCCACGAGATCGCTTCGTAAATGCCCTCGCCGCGCTCGGTGCCCGGTTTCCTCATGAGCGGCTGGGTGAGCTTGGCGGTCGAATACTGCTTCATGATCCCCGCCGAGCCCTTGGCACACAGCACGCCCTGGTTGGTCGGGTGGTTGCGGTTACCCTGGATGAAACGGACCTTGTTGTCTTCCAACGTCACCTTGATGCCGCAACGGCAGGCGCACATGTAGCACGTGGTGTACTTGATTTCCTGCGCGTCGTGGTTTTCGAGTTTGATCTTGGCGTTCATGCGATCTCAGGATTCAAAATTGCCCCGCGCGGCTTCATGTCGAAGCCGCGTCCTTTGCTGCCTGGATAGTCACACTAGGTGGCTGCTGGAAGCAGCACCAGCGCATCGGCGCTGATGTTGCGGGGACGGCTATATATTAAACATTCCGAATATGCCGTTATTTTGCACTTCAAGCGCCCGGCATGGCAAGCAATATGGCGGTTAATCCTATAGGCACGCCAAACAAAAACCCTTATTTTTTGGGGGGTTATGCGCCATCATCACCTAGGGCTTGCCCTGCTGAGGCAACTCTGCCAATAGCGACTCAATCACGCGCAAGGCTTCGCCCTCATCCCACTCGGTCGGCCCGGTCAGCACGTAACGGATGCGTCCTTCAGCATCCAGCAGGAAGGTGGTTGGCAACGCAAACACCTTCCAGCGACGCGTATTGCTGCCATCCGCATCGAGCAGAACTGGGAAGCCCAGCTTCATCCTGGACAGATAGGCGCTGACTTCTTCTAGTGTTTCCGCGCTATCGACCGCCACGATTTCCAGCGGCCGTCCCGCCATTTTGAGGCGCAAGCGTTCCAGCGACGGCATTTCACGCAGGCAGGGCGGGCACCAGGATGCCCAGAAATTGAGCACCACCACTTTGCCGCGATAATCCGCCAGCGTTTTGGATGCCCCCTTCAAATCGCTGGCGCGCAATTCAGGCGCGGGCAGCCGCTCGCGCGCCTCGAATCCAGCAGCCTGACCGCCGGCATTGAACAACAGGCCCAAGGCCAGAACGGTCAGCAATCGCTTCATTTACATCCCCATGTATTCAGTTCGCGCAGCAGCATGGCATCCATGCGCTGGCTCTCGGCCACTTCGAATTCGGTTGGCGTTTCGCGTGCCCAATAGCCTTCGCGCAGATTCTCCAGAATCACGCTGCTGACCTCGGCGCCATGCAGCGCGAGACGATCCAACTGGCCGGGCAACCAGGGCGTGGCAGCGGAACGACGCGGTTGCAGCACGCGCACGCGCAAACCGGACAACTTGCCCACATCGAGATAATCCGGCTCGGCCAGCGGTTCCGCCGCAGTGTAGAGATTGGGATACATCAACATCACGCACAAGCGGTTTCGCTGCGCCGGATCGAGCAATGCGACAGCCCGCAGCACCGGAACCGCAGCGCGGGCAACGGCATACACCACGACCCGTTTGCCGCCGGCTTGCGCGGCACGCAGCCAGTCCGCCAGATCCTGTGGCGGCAACTCGTCCATGCTGCTGGGCAACTGCGGCAAGAAATAGGCATTGACGAGGTCGAGTGACCAGACTTCCGTGCCCTGTTCAGCCAGCCTTTGCGCTGCGCGCAGTTCGGGCTCGGCGCGACCGCGTTCGGACGCCACCCACAACACCAAACGATCCCCGCTGGCGGGAAACGATTGGTAGTCCGGCAGACCGGCTTGCGCGCCGAACGCAGCAGCCCACAGGCTCAACAACAGGAATCTGAAAAAATGCATAAGAAGACCAATATTTCTCATGCCGCCATCTTGCCTCAGCACGATGACGGCACAAGATGACGATAGGACTAGTCGCTCACCAAAGGCGACGCACGCCAGTGACCGGAGCGGCCGCCCTGTTTTTCCAGCAGCCGGATGTTGCCTATCCGCATGCCACGGTCGACCGCCTTGCACATGTCATAAATGGTCAGCAGCGCGACGCTGATGCCAGTGAGCGCTTCCATTTCCACCCCGGTCTTGCCGACAGTTTCGGCGGTCACGGTGCAAGTGATCGACGACGCCTCCACATCATGGCTGAACTCGACGCTCGCCTTGGTGAGCGCAATCGGATGGCACAGCGGAATCAGCTCGGCGGTGCGCTTGGTCGCCTGAATCGCCGCAATGCGGGCGATGCCCAGCACATCTCCCTTGGCCGCCTGGCCGTCCAGAATGCGCGCCAGCTTATCGGGTAACATGCTGATCTGGCCGCTTGCGACGGCAATGCGCCGGGTGTCGTCCTTGTCCGCCACGTCGACCATGACCGCGCGGCCGCGTTCATCAAAATGGGTGAAATCGCTCATGCTCAGGAACCTTGTCGGGAATGTCCGCATCCTAATCCAAATGCCGTTGTTCTCCCTGCCCTCTTGTCGCCCACTTCGCTGATGCTGCGCACGCTGCTTGCACTTGCCCTCGCCGCCCAGCCCGTCCTGGCCAACGACCTGCCCGATCTGGGCGAAGTGTCGCGGCAATATTTTTCCGACCAGGAAGAGCAAGCCCTGGGCCGCACCATCATGCGCGACGTCTACGCCGACCCGCGCTATCTGGACGACCCCGAAATCGAAACCTACCTCAACCAGCTCGGCTACAAGCTGGTTTCGGTCAGCACGCGCAACCAGCGCGAGTTCACGTTCTTCGTCGTCAACGACCCCACTATCAACGCGTTTGCGATGCCTGGCGGCAACGTTGGCGTGCATACCGGCCTTTTACTCGCAGCGCAAAACGAATCCGAGCTGGCGAGCGTGATCGCGCACGAAATCTCCCACGTCACCCAGGATCACATCGCGCGCATGGTCGCAGCGCAAAGCCAGAGCTACTGGCCAACCATGGCCGCGCTGGCGCTGGCGCTGCTGGCGTCGCGCTCCAATCCCAATGTAGCGAGCGCGGCCATCGCCTCCACCCAGGCCTATTCGATCCAGAACCAGCTCAATTACAGCCGCGATTACGAGCGCGAAGCCGATCGGCTGGGTTACGAAATGCTCACCCGCGCCAATTTCGACCCGCGCGACATGAGCGCATTTTTCAACCGCATGCAGCGCGCCAGCCGGTTCTACGACAGCAGCGCGCCCGCCTACCTGCGGACCCACCCGCTCACCAGCGATCGCATCGCCGACATGGAATCCCGCAGCGAATCGGCGGCCTATCAGCAAATCCAGGACAGCCTCGACTTTCAACTGGTGCGCGCCCGCCTGCGCGCTCAAGAAGGCAGCCCGGCCGATGCCGTGCTCGCCGCGCGCAGCACCCTGAAGGAAAAACGCTACAGCAGCGAGGTCGCCGCTCGCTACGGCCTGGTCATCGCGCTGTTGCGCGCGCGCCAGTTCAAGGAAGCCGAAACCGAAAGTCAGAAACTGCCGTCCGGCAAAACGGCCAACCCGATGATCCTGCAACTGGCCGCCCAAACCGCGCTGGCCGCCGGCAATCCCACGCTGGCCCTGCAACGCTACCAGTCTGGCAGCAACGCCCACCCCGGCTACCGGCCATTGCAATATGGCTATATCAGTGCATTGCTGTCCGCAGGCCGCAACAGCGACGCCCTGGCGCAGATCGACAAGCAGTTGGCGCTGTACTCCGATGACCGTCGCCTGTGGCGATTGAGCGCGCAGGTCCACGCTCAACTCGGGCACCGTCTGCTCAGTCACCGCGCTCAGGCCGAGTCGACCGCGTTGAGCGGCAACCTGATCGCCGTCATCGAGCAAATCACACTCGGCATCAAGGCCGGCGACGGCAGCTTTTACGAGTTGTCGGCGGCCGAAGCGCGGCGACGCGAGTGGCAGGCAATCGAAAAATCCCAGCGCAAGGACTCGTCAGCCGCCACTCAAACCCAATATTGACGCGGCTGGTAGGAATTTACCCCGCGTTTTGCACGTAAAAATTCATGCGTGGCCTTGCATCGAAAAAACTAATTCCACTATGCTTCGTCTCATCCATGACTGGATAGCGTTTACTGCACGGCACTCCAAGCGGAAGGCGCTCTCATCACAACGTTAGAACTAGGAGGATGACTATGCGAAAGTTGCACCAGATAGCAGCTGCCTGCGCGATGGGCGCAATCACGCTGACGGGCAGTGCTCTCGCCGCTGAACCTGCCAAGGAAATGACCGGCAAGGAACTCGCGTTCACCAACACCAAGGGTAACTGCCTGGCCTGCCACGGCATGCCCACCGTTCCCGACGCATTATCCACCGGCCTGTATGGCCCGCCTCTGATCGCCATGAGTGCACGCTTCCCCGACAAGGCCAAGCTGCGCGCCCAGATCTGGGACGCAACCGCAATGAATCCTTCCAGCTCCATGATTCCGTTCGGCAAGCACGGCGTATTGACGGAAGCTGAAATCGATAAAGTGACCGACTTCGTGTACGGCCTTTAATTCCCGTAGTAATTGTTCAAGCAAGGAGACATGCCAATGAATGCACTTCGTAGAAACGTACTGAAAGGCGCCGCCGGCGCTGGTACCGTGGCCGTGGCCGTGGCCGCCGGTCTGTTGAAGCCCACCCAGGCGATGGCTGCCTGGAACACTGCCGCCTTCGACGCCAAAAACGTCGGCGACGCCATGAAGGGCCTCGGCGTATCCTCACCCGCGGATTCCAAGGACATCAGCATCAAAGCCCCGGACATCGCCGAAAACGGCGCGGTCGTGCCGGTGGAAGTGACCAGCGGCATCGCCGGCACTACCAGCATCGCCCTCTTCGCCGAGAAGAATGCCACCCCGCTGGTAGGCAGCTACAACCTGTCCGGCGGCACCCAGGGCTTCATCTCCACCCGCATCAAGATGGGCCAAACCGCGCTGGTGCGCGCTGTGGTCACGGCGGGCGGCAAGTCCTACACGGCGGCCAAGGAAGTCAAGGTCACCATCGGCGGCTGCGGCGGTTAATCGCTCCCGCGTCCCGAACCCTATATTGAACTGAATACTTTTTAGGAAAGGAAAGCCAAATGGCTGAACCCATGCGTATCCGTGCCACTATGGCTGGCGATGTTGCCGACGTCAAAGTGCTGATGAACCATCCGATGGAAACTGGCGCCCGCAAAGACGCCAAAACCGGCCAACTGGTGCCCGCCCACTTCATCACCGAAGTGACTGCCACCATCAACGGTGCTGCCGTGCTGTCCGCAGACTTTGGCGGCGGTATTTCCAAGAACCCCTACCTGGGTTTCAAGGTAAAAGGCCCCAAGGCCGGCGACAAAGTGGTTGTCAACTGGGTTGACAACAAAGGCGACAAGAACACCTCCGAAGCCGCCATCGGCTGAGACGGGTTGTAGGCAAGCGGGGCGCAAGCCCCGCTTTGCTTTATTCATCAGGTTTCTGGAGGACGGCATGAAACCAGTAGTGTCCGGTTAAATTGAGCCGCACAGGCTGTGAAGCCACTATCGATGCGGGTTTTGAGCGATTCATGGGTGTCCACGATTTGAATTTCAATTTGCACATTTGCGATGCTTCCGGGTTTGATGAACCTGGAGTA
>JBGSZD010000360.1:0-2333 GCA_041750575.1 Thiobacillus sp.
GCCCGGGCGGGCCACGCACGGGCTGGTCCGGCGATGGCGCGCCTGGCGATGGCAGCTTGCGCGCCTTCGCCACCGGAGCCGTGATTCAGCACTACACCCGGTCATTGCGCCGCGTGCCCGGCGTGGATTTCCGCCTGCCGACGGATGATGAACTGGATGCTCTGGAAGCCTTCATGCTCACTCTGGGCCGCCAGCGGGATCTGGTCTTGCCGCTGCCGCTCAAGGATGGGGCGGCTCTGCGCGGCCAAAGCGTTTTTCTCGATGACAAACTGGGCAAGTGCAATATCTGCCACCAGAATGCCGGCGCGAACGCGCGTTTTGCCGGCGCCGATCTGGGCAATGCCAACTTCGATACCGGCGTCGAGAACCTGACCGGCACGGCCGTGCATCTGGGCGGCGAGCCGCTGCCGCGCGACGACGGGTTCGGCACCCCAGGCGACGGCCAGTTCAATACCCCGCCATTGGTCGAGGCAGCCGACACCGCACCGTTCTTCCACAACAACACGGTGCAAACACTGGAAGGCGCTGTGGCCTTCTACAACACCGATGCCTTCAACGCCTCCCCCGCCGGGCGCGCGCTGGCCAGTCTCGATCCGAATGGCGTGGGCATTCGCCTGGACGCCGGCCAGGTGCAGGACGTGGCGGCCTTCCTGCGCGTCATCAATGCGCTGGAGAACGTGCGCCAGAGCGATGAACTGCTGCGCGCCAGCGCCGGCAAATCCTTCATCGAATTGCTGCAAAGCCCGGGCAGCCTCGCGCGGGCAGCCAAGGAAACCGACGACGCCATTCGCGTGCTCAACGAAGCCGGATTGCATGGCGGGGCGGTCGGCCATCTCGGCCTGTCGCGCCTGTACGCGCAACTGGGCGGCATTTTCTTTTTCCTTGCCGATCCGCTATCCCGGCTGGCCAGTTCGGAACTGGAAAGCGCCCGCGCCCAGTTGATCGCGGTCGATGAGCCCGGCAAGCCGATGGCGAATGGGGGTGCGAAATGAAAACGATCCTGCTGCTTGTTGCGGTGCTTGGCATCACGCCGGCTTACGCCCAGAAAGCCACCGAACAATTCATCCCCATTGGCCGTTCGCCCAGCCTATCCGACGCGCAAACGCGGATCGGGCAAATCGTGTCGTTTGATCCGGTGCGCGCCGTCCTCACGCTGACATCCAACTCTACAATCACCGTCGCCGAAATCACCGCGCAAACACGCATCTGGATCGACCGCTCGCGCTTGAAGCTGCCCAATCTGCGAGGCGCCCCGGCCGACCTGCATCCAGACCACCGCTGCGAAGTCCGCTTTCTGAAACCCGACAGCCGTGCGGCTGAATGGATCAAAGTTGAACCGGCCGAGCCTTGATGTTATTGATCCGCGCAGATATGTGTTTACATCCAAAATCAAAGGGGCCGTGTTCTCAGAGAAACCTCATGGTCAGACACGATTGATTTACACGTCCGTTTGAATACGAAGGTGGGCATAAGCCTTAGTCTTTCAACCCGCGTCAGCCGTTAAACTGGGACAACTGGGGGCAGTTCAGACTCGATTGAACGCGTTTCGCCACGATGAACAGCCCCACCGTAAAAACCTACCTGCCCTGGGTCGTGGCCGTGGCGCTGTTCATGGAGGGGCTCGATACCACCATCGTCAACACGGCGGTGCCGGCAATCGCGGCCGGCCTCCAGGTGACGCCGCTGAGCCTGAAGGCGGTGGTGACGAGCTACATCCTGAGCCTGGCGGTGTGCATTCCGGTGAGCGGCTGGATGGCGGATCGCTTCGGCACGCGGCGCGTGTTCGGCATCGCGGTGGCGGTGTTCACCCTGTCCTCGATTCTGTGCGGCCTGGCGCAAAACCTCCCGATGCTGGTCGCGGGGCGCATTCTGCAGGGCATGGGCGCGGCGATGATGATGCCGGTGGGCCGGCTGGCGATCATCCGCACTTTCCAGAAATCCGAGCTGTTGCGTGCGATGAACTTCGTCATCATCCCGGCGCTGATCGGGCCGCTGCTCGGGCCCACGGTCGGCGGCCTGATCGTGCACTGGTTCTCCTGGCACACCATCTTCTTCATCAACGTGCCGGTGGGGCTGATGGCGCTGTGGCTGGCGCGTCGCTACATGCCGGATTACCGCGGCGAGTCGCGGCGCCCGCTGGATGTCGTCGGCCTGGTGCTGTTCGGCAGCGGCGCGGCGCTGCTGTCCTGGCTGCTGGAAATCTTCGGCGAGCATCAAGTCGACGCGACCTCGGCGGCGGTGCTGCTGGTGCTCAGCCTCAGCCTGCTGGCCGCTTATTTCGTGCATGCCCGCCAAACGCCGCATCCGCTGCTGCGCCTGGCGCTGTTCCGGGT
>JBGSZD010000361.1:0-1623 GCA_041750575.1 Thiobacillus sp.
AGGGCGCGTTCCAGCGCGGCCTGGGTGTTGAGCAGGGCGCGGGCGCGCACGGCGAGGCCGTTGGGCAGCTGGCTGGCGAGCAGGTCGGCGAGGCTGGAGGCGCTCATGGGCGTGTCACACGGGCGCCACAGGAAGCCCGTGACGCTATGTTAAAATTCAAGGATTTACCGCGTCCTGCGGACCTCGGAACCCTCATGCTGCAATCCCTGTTCAAGAAAGTCTTCGGCAGCCGCAACGACCGGCTGGTCAAACAATACCTGCAAAAGGTCAAAGCGATCAATGCGCTGGAACCGGCGATGGAGAAATTGTCCGACACCGAGCTGGCTGGCAAGACCGTTGAATTCAAAACCCGGCTGGAGCAGGGCGAGTCGCTCGACAAGCTGCTGCCCGAAGCCTTCGCCGTGGTGCGCGAAGCCTCCCGGCGGGTGCTTGGCATGCGCCACTTCGATGTGCAGATGGTAGGTGGCATGGTACTGCACGACGGCAAGATCGCCGAAATGCGCACCGGCGAAGGCAAGACGCTGATGGCGACGCTGCCGGCCTACCTGAACGCGCTGCCTGGCAAGGGTGTGCACGTGGTGACGGTGAACGACTACCTCGCCAGCCGCGACGCCGAGGCGATGGGGCGGGTGTTCGGTTTTCTCGGCCTGACCACCGGCGTCAACATGTCGCAGATGCCGCACGACGCCAAACAGGCCGCGTATGCCGCCGACATCACCTACGGCACCAACAACGAATACGGTTTCGACTATCTGCGCGACAACATGGTCTACCAGATGGGCGAGAAAGTGCAGCGTCCGCTGGCTTTCGGCATCATCGACGAGGTGGACTCGATTTTGATCGACGAGGCGCGAACCCCGCTGATCATTTCCGGACAATCGGAAGAAAACACCGCGCTCTACCAGCAGGTGAACCTGGTGCCGCCGAAGCTGATCCGCCAGAAGGACGAGGAATCCGAAGGCGATTACTCGGTCGACGAGAAATCGCGCCAGGTACTGCTGTCCGAAGCGGGCCACGAGAAGATCGAGGCTGTCCTCACCGAAATGGGGCTCTTGCCCGAGGGCGGCAGCCTGTACGACGCCTCCAACATCATGCTGATGCACCATGTGTACGCCGCCTTGCGCGCGCACGCGCTGTTTTTCAAGGATCAGCATTACGTGGTGCAGAACGACGAAGTCATCATCGTCGACGAATTTACCGGCCGCTTGATGAGCGGGCGCCGCTGGTCGGATGGCCTGCATCAGGCCGTCGAGGCGAAGGAAGGCGTGGCGATCCAGAAGGAAAACCAGACGCTGGCGTCGATCACTTTCCAGAACTACTTCCGCATGTACGAAAAACTGTCCGGCATGACCGGCACGGCGGATACTGAAGCCTTCGAATTCCAGAGCATCTACGGACTGGAAACCGTGGTCATCCCGACGCACCGCCCGATGATCCGCAAGGACGAGCACGATCAGGTGTACCGCACCGCGCGCGAGCGCGACCAGGCGGTGATCAACGACATCCGCGCGCGCAACGCCAACGGCCAGCCGGTGCTGGTCGGCACCACGTCGATCGAGGCGAACGAACACCTGTCGGCCGAGCTGAAGAAAGCCGGCCTGCCGCACAACGTGCTGAACGCCA
>JBGSZD010000362.1:0-10263 GCA_041750575.1 Thiobacillus sp.
TGATGGACGAGCCCTTTTCCAACCTCGACGTCGAACTGCGCGAACGGCTATCGCTCGAAGTGCGCGACATCCTCAAGCGCGAAGCCACCACCGCGCTCATCGTCACCCACGACCAGAACGAAGCTTTCGCGCTGGCCGACTGGGTCGGCGTGATGCACGAGGGCCGCATCCAGCAGTGGGATACGCCCTACAACCTGTATCACGAACCGGCCAACCGCTTTGTCGCCGACTTCGTGGGCCAGGGTGCACTGGTTACCGGCGAGGTCATCAACGACCATCTGGTTGAAATCGAACTCGGCGTGCTGAACGGCCATATCCCCGTCGAGTGCGATGCCAGCGGTTGCGACGAGTGCGTGCGCAGCTGCCACGTCGACGTGCTGTTGCGGCCGGACGACATCGTCCACGATGACGACAGTCTGCTGCTGGCAGAAGTCGAGAACAAGGCCTTCCGCGGTGCCGAATTCCTCTACACCCTGAAGCTGCCGAGCGGCCAGCGCGCCCTGTCGCTGGTGCCCTCGCACCACAACCACGCCATCGGCGAAAAGATCGGCATCAAGCTCGCTGTCGATCACGTCGTGGCTTTCCGCCGCGACTGAGCACGACACCGCATGCTGCCTTCCCCGCTGCGCAGCCTGTTGTTCAACATGGGGCTCGGCTTCACCGCCGCGCTGCTGATGATGCTGGCGGTGATCGGGCTGGGCGTCACCCAGATGGATCAGCTCAACGCCGAGCTGGCCAATGTGGTGACGGTGAACAACGTCAAGACCCGGCTGGCTTCGCGGATGCGCGACACGCTGCGCGACCGCGCGGTGTTGATGCACGATATCGTGGTGTCGATCGACCCGTGGGAAAAGGACGCGCTGTTTCAGCAGTTCCTGCAATTCGGCGAACGCTATACCAAGGATCGCAACCAACTGGTATCCATGCTCGGCACGGCGGACGAAAAAAAGCTGATGGAGGAACTGGACCTCATCACCGACAGCAATCAGCCGATCATGTTCAGCGTGGTCGATGCCGCGCTGGACGAGAACAATTACGGCGCGCTGACGCTGCTGCAGAAAGAAGCCATCCCGCTGCAAAACCGTCTGGTCGCAGCGCTCGACAACATGACTCGCCTGCAACGCGAGGCCAACGAAGCCGCGCTCGGCAAAACCTACGCCGCCTATCAGGCCACCCGCAATCTGATGTTGCTGCTAGGCGTATTGGCCACGCTGCTGGCCGCGCTGGTTGCCGTGCTGGTGAGCCGCCGCATGCTGACGCAGACACGACAGCTGGAAACGGAAAAACTGAAATATCAGACCTTGTTCGAAACCAACACCGATGCCGTCGTCATCCTCGACGACAAAGGCTTCACCGACTGCAATCCGGCCACCTTATCGATGTTTGGCATGGATTCGGTCGCCACGTTCCTCAGCACGCCCATCCCGCAGCTCGGCACCGCGACCCAGGCTAACGGTGAAACTGCCTTCGACCACGCCATGCAGTCCATTGCCATGGCGCGCGCTCATGGGCACGCAGTGATGGATTGGCGGGGACGTCGTCAGGACGGTTCGGTTTTCTCGGCAGAAATCGCCCTGCATGCCATGCAGCTAGGGGGTAAGCCAGTGATTCAGGCAATCATGCGCGACGTGTCGAAACAACGCGCTGCCGAAGCCGCCAAGGAAGCGGCACGGGAAGCCGCCCTGCAAATGGCGCGCGCCAAATCGGCGTTCGTCGCCAACGTCAGTCACGAAATCCGCACCCCGATGCACGGCATCCTCGGCATGAGCGGACTGCTGCTGAAAACGCCGCTCGACGGACAGCAGCGCGAATACGTTTCCACCCTGAAAAGTTCGGCGGAAAGTCTGCTCAGCGTCATCAACGACATCCTCGATTTCTCCAAAATCGAGGCCGGCAAGATGGCCATCGAGCAGATCGCCTTCTCGCCAGTAGCGCTGGTGCAGGGCGTGGTCGCGCTGTTTCAGGCACGCGCGCTGGAAAAAAACCTGCGCCTGACAGTCTCGCTGCCCGACCAGGCGCCGGCCGCCTTGCTGGGCGACCCCACCCGCATCCGGCAAATCCTGCTCAATCTGGTCGACAACGCCATCAAGTTCACCCACCACGGGGAAATCGAACTGCGCTTGACGTTCGACACGTTGACGGATGCCATAGATTGCCGTTTCAGCGTGACGGATAGCGGTATCGGCATGAATAGCGAGGAGCAATCCCGCGTATTTCAGGCATTCTCGCAAGCGGATTCGTCGACCACGCGTCGCTACGGCGGCACCGGACTCGGGCTTGCGGTCAGCAGCCAGCTGGCCGAATTGATGGGTGGCCACCTCGTAGTTGAAAGCATGCCGTACAAAGGCAGCTGCTTTACGCTGCGGCTCCAACTGCCGCCGACCGACCTGCCGCTCGTCGAGTTGCCCATGCACACTACGCTCCAGTTACAGGGTCGCATCCTCATCGTTGAAGACCACCCGGTGAATCAGAAGGTGCTGGCGCACCAGCTGCGCGAAATGGGCTTGCAGTATGAACTCGCCGCCAGCGGAACGCAGGCGCTGGCACGGCTGACAGCCGAGACGTTCGACTTGGTGCTGATGGATTGGCAGATGCCGGAAATGGATGGCCTGGAGGCAACCCGGCGGATTCGCCAGTTGCCGACAGACACCCGCCATATCCCTATCATCGCGCTGACCGCCAACGCCAATACCGGCTTTCGCGAAACCTGTCTGGCGGCTGGGGCGAACGATTATCTGAGCAAGCCCTATACCGAGACCGCACTGGCGGCGCTGCTGGCGCAGTGGCTGCCGCAAGCCGGCAGAGCCACGCCCATGCCGCTGCTCGATCTGCCTGCCCTGCAGGCGCGCTACCCAGACAACCCTGATTTGGTCAGCGATCTCGCCCAGGTATTCGTCGACACCACCGAAACCAGCCTCGCCGCACTGAAACAAAGTATCGAACAAGGCGACGCCGAAACATGCCGCAAGGAAGCGCACGCCCTCAAGGGCGCGGCCGCCAGTGTGATGGCACACGCCATCCAGGAGGGTGCCGCGCGTGTCGAGGCCAGCGTTCAAGCGGGCGATTTCGCCCGTGCCGCCAACGAGCTGGCGACGCTTGAAACTACCTTTCGCGAGCGGAAATGATGTCTCATTGACGTCTGTTTTCCGGCGCGTAGGATGGCAACTAACAAAGAGGAGATTTGCCATGATGCGTCGCTTATCGTTGACCTGCGCCTGCCTGTTCAGTCTATCGGCACTTGCTGCCGATCCGCCCGCCGCACCGCCGGCCAACCCCTATCTGGAAAACATCTCGCCGAACAGCTGGATTGGCGTGACCCCGACGCCCTACGGCCCGATGATGATCCAGCAGGCCGCGCCGCCGCCCTATCGCGATTACCAGATGAACCGCATCCTCAAACCCGAGGAAAAGAAACGCTGGCTGCAAATGGCGATGCCGATGATGGCCAACATGATGCAAATGGACGCGCGCGAGGCGATGAACTATTTCGCCGTCAAATACAAGGCCAAACCCGGATTGAAATTCGACGAGGTGGTTGAATCGATGATGCTGCGCGCCAACCAGGTCAACCTGAAATTCGTCGGCAGCAATTTGATGTGGAAGGACTTCAAGGCCGTGCTGGGCGATGACTCTGCGCCGCGCGTCGAAGTCTTCAGCTACTGCGACATCGCCGTCGGCCGCGACCTGCTGCGCATCATCCCCGAAATGGCGGTATTCCTGCCCTGCCGCATCGCGGTGATGGAAGACGCCGACAAGAATATCTGGGTGATGACGCTGGACTGGGACGTGACCTGGCTCGATATGGCCGGCAAGCAGATGGGGATCACGCCCGAGGTGCGCAAAGGCGCGATGGATATCCGCGAAAAAATGAACAGCGTGATGCGCGCTGGCGCCAACGGCGAACTGTAGGCGCTGCCGCAGTTTCCGCCCCAGCCACCAGACCGGGTTTCACGATATATCGGCAGGCGGATTCAATCCTTGGACAGGGCACATCTGCCCGTCCTTCTTCCCGGCCATCCATAAAGGTGGTTAATCCATACGTTAAAGATGTATAAACAACTGGCCGTAAAGTTCAGGAAGCAATAATGGCCTTCCGGTTTCGCCTTCCAGGGATCAAGGCGTGCCCCGCCCGATGCGACGTTTATTCCCTTTTTTAACGGGCTCGACATGAATATTTCCCATATATCAATCATCGCCATTGCCGTACTGGCGGCATGGTTGCCGCTCGCCGGAAGCGCATTAGCTGCCGGGGACGGAAATGCCGGGAACAAGGACAAACCTGCTTCCGTATCCGGCGACGACCTGAAAGCGGCCGGCGAACGCATCCGGGAAACCGGAAAGAAACTCCAGTCAGACATTCAGGAAGCCATGCGCAAGGCCCGCGCCCAGCGTGCCGCACTGGAAGCCAGGCAAGCAGCCGAACGCAAGAATGAAGCAGAGAGAGCTCACCAGCAAGCAGCAAGGGATGCCGCCGCACTGGCTGCTGCCAAAGAAGCCAAGCAGCGCCAGGCACTGGAAGCCGCACAGGCACAGGCTCGCAAGGATGCTGAAGCACACGCTGCAAAGGCCGAACGCGAACGCGAAGCCGTGCTCAAGACGCAACGCGTGCTGGAAGAAAAGCTCGCACGCGAGCAGAAAGCCAAGGACGCTGCATCGAAAGCTGGCGGCAAGCCCAAGCTGGGCGAAGAAACCAAGTTTGGCGTCGACATCTGACGCACCGGCATCAAGCCGGGTTTACCCGCGGAGTCACAACTAGAAAGGATGAAAACATGAGACAAACACGCTCCATCTTTGCGGCCTCAATCGGGACCGTAGCCCTGTTGGGCTCGACGATGGCCTGGGCCCAAGCGGAAATTTCGCGCGGCGCGGTCATCGCCACCACGTGCTACACCTGCCATGGCACCCACGGCGCCAGCCCCAGCAGTATCCCTAGCATTGACTACATCCCGCCCGAGCGGATGATCGAAACCCTGAAAGCCTACCGGGCGGGTCAGCGTTATTCGACCATCATGGGACGCCATGCCAGCGGCTACACCGACGCCGAGATCGTCGAAGTTGCGAATCACTTTGGCAATCTGCAAAAGAGGGGGAAATAAGATGCCCAACATATCACGCAGAAATTTCGTCAAGCTGATGGGCGCCGGCGGCGCGCTGTCGGTATTTGGACTCACCGGCTGCGAATCGGCACCGGTCAAATCGGCGTCCAAGGCGGCACCCCGCATTGTAGTAATCGGCGGCGGATTCGGCGGCGCTACCTGTGCCAAATACCTGCGCCTCTACGAACCCACGCTCAACGTCACACTTATCGAGCAGAACGCCAACTACGTCACCTGCCCCGGCAGCAACTGGATGCTGGGCGGCATGCGCAAGATCGAGGATCTGACCCAGAACTACGCCACCCTGCGCAGCAAACACGGCGTAAACGTGGTGCACGACCGCGTAACCGGAGTCGATGCAGGCAAACGTCTCGTCACGCTAGCAAGTGGTAATACCCTCGAATACGACCGTCTGGTGATGTCGCCGGGCATCGATTTCCGCTGGGGTGCGATCGAAGGCTACGACGAAACCGCCAGCCTCATCATGCCGCATGCCTGGAAAGCCGGCCCACAGACGCTGCTGTTGCAGAAGCAGCTTCACGCCATGCCCGACGGTGGCACCGTCATCATCAACCCGCCGCCGATGCCCTTCCGCTGCCCGCCCGGCCCGCCGGAACGCGCGAGCATGATTGCCCATTATCTGAAGACCAACAAACCGCGCTCGAAGGTGCTGATCCTCGACGCCAAGGACGACTTTTCCAAGCGCGGATTGTTCATGGACGCCTGGAAGGAGATGTATCCCGGCATGATCGAATGGGTGCCCGCGTCCAAGGGCGGCAAGGTCGTGCGCGTCGATACAAAAACCAATACGGTCTTCACTGACGATGGCAACTCGCACAAGGCCGACGTGGTGAACATCATCGCGCCGCAACGCGCCGCGCAGATCGCCGTTAACGCTGGTCTCGCCAACGATTCCGGCTGGTGCCCGGTCAACCAGCACACCTTCGAGTCCACCTTGGTCCCCGGCATTCACGTGATCGGCGATTCCTCCGTTGCCGGCGCGCTGCCGAAGTCGGGTCACACCGCGAACAACATCGGCAAGATGACTGCCGCGGCGATCGTCTCGATCTTCCGCGGGGTGCCGCCTCCGCTGCCGTCGCACGTCAACACCTGCTACAGCCTTATCAGCCCCGACTACGGCATCAGTATCGCCGCGGTCTACCGCCTGGGCGAAGACGGCATGCTCGCCGGTATCAAGGGCGCGGGCGGTCTCAGTCCCGCCGACGCGCCGCCACTGCAACGCAGCCAGGAAGCCGGCTACGCCCAGGGCTGGTACAAGAGCATCGTTGCTGACTCTTTCGGCTAATCGTTCGCTTGTTCTGAAGCGCAAAAGGGGCCGCTATTAATAATAGCGGCCCCCCTTGTTTCCGGACGGGTCTAAGGATCGGCTATAGTCCTCCGCCATCGCCGTCGCCCAATACTCCGACACCCATGCATCACCCCTACGCTTCGCCGACCGCGCTCGAACAAGGCTTCGCCGATGGACTCGTCGCAATGCTGGAAAAGCATTCTAGTCTCGGCACCTATATCCTCGTGCTGGCCAATGCTGCCTACGATACCGGTCTGTGGACGCAACTCGCACCCGCCTTGTCCACGCGCCACGCCGAACTCGCCGTCGCCATCACAAACACCCTCCGTCGTGGCCAGAATCTGGCCGAGCCGGAAGACGATGTTCAGGTGTTCCTCAAGCTGCACGCCATCGGCCTTGATCACCTGGAACAAGTGCAAAGCCGCCGTGCCGGACCATGGGAGGTGTTGTTCAACCCTATCCGCGCCTTGCGGCCGCCGCGTATCAGTGGACTGAAATTCGACGGACTGCTGCGGCCTTTCGACCCGGCCGGCTTCCATTTCAACAAGCCGTTTCTCGCCAGGGAAATCTTCTGGGAAGGCGATCTGGCAGGCAAGTCCACCCGCATTCTTTACAACAAATTTCCCTTTGCCCGCCTGCACGGCCTGCTCGTTCCCGACCCCCTGCGCCAGCTGCCGCAATACCTCACTCCGGAATGGCATGGCTGGGCCTGGGATATCTGCGCTCAATCGGTGCAGTCCGGCTTATGCCTGGGCTACAACAGTTACGGCGCAGGCGCGTCGGTCAACCACCTGCATTTCCAGAGCTTCCTGCAAACCCGTCAACTACCGATTCAGGATGCACATTTCCTCCACAACGGCGGTACCCGACCCTATCCGCTGCCCTGTCTGCGATTCACCGACATGGAGGCAGCCTGGTTTCATCTCGATCAACTCCATCTGCAGAACCTCCCCTACAACCTCATCTATAGCCAGGCATGCCTGTACGTCATTGCCCGCGCCTCGCAAGACAGCGCAAGCCTGAGCGCCCAGTCCCGCGGCTATGGCTGGAGCGAAATGGCTGGCGTCGTCACCCGTTTCAGCCGCGACGCCTTCGACAACCAGAATGCAGCGGATTTCGAAGGCGAACTGGCGAACTTCGCGCCATGAATCTCCGATACACCTCCGTATCAAACTAATGCTTTTCAGGGCCGGGCTTGCGCACCAGCCAATTGGTAGGCAATCCCAATATGCCCTCCGATCCGACTTCTCCTTGCGCCAAACCCCCTTCCCTTGCGGTTAGGCCGCCTTCGCCTGTGAGTGCAGATTTACCTTTTCCCGATTTCACGGGCCTCCACAATATTATTAAAAATGCATATTCGAATACTTGTATATTTGCATAATTGATGATATCTTGATTTACATATCCTGTTTGCTTATCCTTGCAGGATGAAGACATAACAATAAAAAGCAACCACCAACTGGTGAATGGAGGCGTGTATGTCCGCAAGCAAGAGCGTCATGACAGTTGTATCCCGCATGAACAGCGCGGGTAACCCAGATCTAGCCCACTTTATCCATTCCCCTGCCTCGCGATCGCGATTACCCCTCGCGCATGTCGCCCGGATTCAGACGTCTCGCGCATTCCGCCTGCGAACGTAGTGAATCTGCCCAGCCTTCAGGCTGGGCCGTTGACTCCCAAAACAAGTTGTAACGGTTGATGTAATCCGGGACGCGGCCTAACGGTCCGTTCCTGGCACATTGGACTTCAGGAGAGATCATGCTCGCGCATCGCTTCCACGCATCGCCAGTTTCCCTTCGCTGCTTCATCGGCGAAGCGGCACGCACCCCCCCTTTCCAACCGCCCGGCGACGCGCCTGTCGTCTCCGGGTGTCTGTTTAACCCCCGCCAACCCTGTCACGCCAAGGAGAGAACCATGTACAAAAAGTACCTGCTGTTTGTTGCTGCCGCGACCCTGTCGATTCTGCCCGCCACCGCCATGGCTACCGAGAAGCCGGCCAAGACGGATGCGCCCGTTTGTCTGATCGCCGGGTGGGAAAACCCGCCGAGCGTATGCGCCTCGCATAACCGGACGCTCGCCGCCACCTGCTTCAATTGCCACGGCCCCAACGGCAAGAGCAACGGCGCCATTCCCAGCCTCGCGGGCGTAGCCAAGGCAGACATCGTGAATGCCATGAAGGAATTCCGGTCAGGCAAGCGCGATGACTACGCCACGGTGATGAAGAAATACGCGGCGGGCTACAGCGATTCGGAATACGAGGCCATGGCCGAGTACTTCTCCAATATCAAATAAGCCAGGAGGCCATCATGAAACTGGATCGTCGCGATTTTCTGAAATTTGCCGGCGCGGGAGCCGCCACCACGCTCACCGGCCTGTCAGTAACCAACACCGCCCACGCCAAAGCCGGCCAGTCGAGGCCGCGGGTTGTAGTGGTCGGCGCCGGATTTGGCGGTGCCACCTGCGCCAAATACCTGCGGCTGTGGGACCCCAAGATCGATGTGACCCTGATCGAACCGAACACCAAGATGGTTTCCTGTCCGATGTCCAACTGGGTGCTGGGCGGCATCAGAACCATGCAGGACCTCGACAAGAGCTACGGGGATTTGTCCAAGCACGGCATCCGGATGGTGCGTGACACGGTTGTCGGCGTGGACGCCGTCAAGCGCATCGTCACCACGCAGGAAGGTTCCGCCATCGGGTACGACCGTCTGGTACTGGCGCCCGGCGTGGAATTCATGACCGACACCGTTCAGGGCTATACCGCAGCCTCGGTGGCGCACAAGGTGACGCACGCCTTCAAGGCCGGCCCTGAAACCGCCCTGCTCAGAAGCCAGCTCGAAGCTATGCCGGATGGCGGCGTGTTTGTCATCGCCAGTCCGCCACCGCCCGGGCGTTGCGTGTCCGGTCCCTACGAGCGGGCCTGCATGGTGGCGCACTATTTCAAACAGCACAAACCCAAGTCGAAGATCATCATGCTCGATGGTCACTTCGACGTGGTCTCCAAAGGCCCCATGTTCAAGGCGGCATGGGAGAAGTTCTACCCAGGCATGATCGAGCACCGGCCCAATAATCTGGTGACCCGGGTGGATCACGTCAGCATGACGGTGACCAGCGAATTCGATGATGTGAAAGCCGACGTCATCAACATCGTGCCCAAGCAGCGGGCGGGCAAGATCTGCGGGCTAGCCGGGGTGCGCAGCGACAGCAATGGCATCTGGTGCCCGGTGGATTTCGCTGCCTTTGAGTCGACCAGCGTACCGAATATTCACGTCATCGGCGATTCGGTGCTCTCCAACATGCCCAAGTCGGCCCACGTTTCCAACAACCAGGCCAAGATCTGCGCCGCCGCATTGGTGGAGCTATTCAATGATCGCGAACCCAACCCCTACCCGGTGATCGGCAGCACCAGCTATTCGGCCACGTCCGACACCACCTCGGGGCCGATTGCCGTGGTGATGCGCTACGACCCGGATTCGAAAGTCTATGTCCGCCAGCCGGGCGGCGGCGCGGCCACGGAAAGCGACGAAATCAACTTCGCTTACAACCTGGCCTGGTTCGAGAACATCTGGGCCGACACGCTTGGCTGATCAACGTGACCAGTCAAGATTTCAGACTGGCGCACATCGTTTCAAAGGGAATGCCCGGCTCCTGGACGCCGCGGCAAAAAGGCGCGGGTGGATCACCCGTATTGAATTTGACCTGTTTACTGGTAAGGAGACACAGTAGTGTCCGGTTAAAAATCAAACAAAATCAGTTGGTTATCTGGTGGCAGCGGAATGCTTCTGGTGGTGTCTGGCTGCAGGGCGCATGAAATAAGGGTTTTCTCGAAAACCGAGACCGACAATATCTGTAACAAAG
>JBGSZD010000363.1:0-2870 GCA_041750575.1 Thiobacillus sp.
TGCCAACCGCTGCAATCTGCCCGCTGGCTGCCAGAATCAGCGCAGCCCCCAGCACTGCCGCCAACAAGGCGGGCAGCCCCACGCGCGAACCGGGGCGATCGGCCAGCACGCGCGCCGCCAGCAACGCAAAGGCCGGAAACAGCGGGACCAGGTAATGCGGCTGCTTGCCGCTGATGAAGGTAAAGGCGATGAAAACGGGCAGCATCCAGGCCAGGCAAAAACGCGTGCCTCGATCGAGCCCTTCGCGCACGTGATGTATCAGCGATTTCCATAATCCTGGCCAGACGAACCAGGGAAACAGCACAATCGGCAGCAGGGGCAGATACCACCAGATCGGCCGCTGGTGGGCGAAGGAATCGACCATGCGGTCGGCAGTCTGGCCCCAGAAAATCGCGTTGCGGTACGCCTCGCCGCCCGACATGCCGGCCGGGATTGCCCACGCCAACGCGATGACGGCGCCGAGCAACACGGCCAGCACCAGGCCGCCGTACCAGCGTCCCCAACTCAGACGATCTTTCATGGGCATCTGCCCGTTTAAATTCGACGTCGCCTTGCGGGACAGGCCCGGATTCCACCAAGGCGCCAACACCGCGACGGGCAACAGATCGAGCAGAACCACCGGGCCCTTGGTCAGCACCCCCATGCCGATCGCAATCCCCATCATGACAAACCCGCGTCGCTTGCCGTCGGCGGCGGCGAGTACGCCGTGCATGCCGAATAGCAGCCAGAACGCCAGCATCACATCGAACATGACCGCGGTGGAAAACACGATCCACAGCAGCGAACTCGCCAGAATCAGCGCGGCCTGCCCGCCCAGGCCCACCTGCCACGGCCACAGACGGCTCGCCAGCCGATACGTCAGCAGCAACGCGCCAGCGGAAAACAGTGGCAACACCAAGCGCGGCCACCAGTCGTTGACGCCGAACAAGGCCCAGCCGGCATGAAACATCCAGAACATGAACGGCGGTTTGTGGCTGTAGGGTTCGCCATTCTTGAACGGCACCAGGAAATCGCCGCGCAGCCACATTTCCCACGCCGCGCTGACATAGCGCGTTTCATCGACTGGGAGCAGTGGCCGTGCCAGCAGCGCAGTCGCGGCCAATGCCGCCAGCAGCAACAGACTCAGCAGCAACGGGCCACGCCCGGAAGCATCAGGGTTTGGATACGGATTCATGATGCGGTATTTCCGGTTTGTCGAGCACGGCATCGATCTGGTCGTCGAGGCTCTGGCCATGCCGGAAATGGCGATAAAGCCAGGCCCCCAGCACACCCGAGATCAGAAACAAGCCGACAGCCAGCGCAAGTTTGAGCGCCGGCGCGATATGAACGCCGCTGCCGACCAGCGCGAACACCAGCGTCTGCGGCAGATAACCGATCAAGGTGCCGGAGAAAAAATACGCCGGCCGAATGCTCGAAATCCCCGCCGCCAGATTGGTCAGCAGATTGCTGCCCACCGGCAACAGGCGAATCAGCACCGTCATGGAAAACGGGTGATCATGAATGAAGCGATCGAAGCGCCCGGCGCGCTCGCCCAGTCGTGCGCGCAGGAGTCCCTTGCCGAAGAAGCGCGCGTAGGCAAAGCTCAGCATGCAGCCCAGCAACGCGGCCAGCGCACCGAGCAGCGTGCCGAGTCCCACACTGAAGGCATAGCCGCCAAGAAAAGCGATGATCTGGCGCGGCAGACCGATGGCAGTGAACACCCCACCCATCAGCAGGAACAGCAGCGCGCCGTTGATGCCGTGGCCGCGCACGCGTGCGTCGATCCAGGCTTCGTTGACGCTGTTGCCCAGGTCGCTGGTCTTGAACAGATAGCCCAGGAGCGCCAAGCTCAACATCAGCGCCAGGCCCTTGAGGATGACGCGTGCTTTCATTCAGGCCGCATGCGTTCAGAGATCGGAATCGGGCTCGATCACCGGCAGGCGCACCCGCCGCTGCAGCCAGGCGACGCCGAACAGGTCGACGATGCCCACCCACAGCCGGTTGTGCACACCGTATTTGGACGTGCCGCGTTCGCGCGCACGGTGGTGGACCGGAACCGACACCACCGCGCCGCCGTTGCGCATCACCAACGCCGGCAGAAAGCGATGCATATGGTCGAAGTTGGGTAGTTGCAGGAACGTCTCGCGGGAAAACACCTTGAGGCCACAGCCGGTATCCGGCGTGTTGTCCTTCAGCATGCGCGAGCGCACGCCGTTGGCGACTTTCGAAGACAGGCGGCGCAGGAAGGTATCGTTGCGTTTGGCGCGCCAGCCTGCCAGCAATTCCAGATTCGCAGGCTGCGCAGGATCGACCAGTTTGGCGAGCAAGGCGGGAATGTCGGCGGGATCGTTCTGCCCGTCGCCGTCGAGCGTGGCGATCCATTCGTAGCGCGCCGCGTTCACCCCCGTCGTCACCGCCCGGCTCTGTCCGCACGAAGCGCGATGGCATATCACCCGCAGCATCGGAAACTCGGCTTTCAGCGCGTCCAGTCGGGTTTGGCTGGCATCGGTGCTGCCGTCGTTGATGTAGAGGATTTCGAACGTGGTGTTGCCGGACAAGGCCGCCGCGATTTCGCGCACCAGCGGCTCGACATTGTCCTGTTCGTTCTTGACGGGTACAACCACGGACAGCCTGCCGTGGTAGGCATGTTTTGGCATTGCTATAGTGCAGACGCTAGGTTGCGGCGGGGAAGAGACTTCCTGGCCAGAAAGGAACAGCAGGCCGCCATTCTAATTTATTTCCCTTTCCTGCACCAGTAGTGTCCGGTTAAAAATCAAACAAAATCAGTTGGTTATCTGGTGGCAGCGGAATGCTTCTGGTGGTGTCTGGCTGCAGGGCGCATGAAATAAGGGTTTTCTCGAAAACCGAGACCGACAATATCTGTAACAAAG
>JBGSZD010000364.1:0-2230 GCA_041750575.1 Thiobacillus sp.
CTTTGTTACAGATATTGTCGGTCTCGGTTTTCGAGAAAACCCTTATTTCATGCGCCCTGCAGCCAGACACCACCAGAAGCATTCCGCTGCCACCAGATAACCAACTGATTTTGTTTGATTTTTAACCGGACACTACTGGACTGAAGTACGAATGAAGCGTTATTTCATAACCGGTTTGCTGATCTGGGTGCCGCTGGGGATCACCCTGTGGGTGCTCGATCTGCTGATCGGCACCATGGACCAGACCCTGACGGTGCTACCTGTCAGTTGGTTGCCGGAAGCCTGGTTGGGGATGCGGATTCCCGGCTTGGGCGTCATTCTGACGTTGCTGGTGATCGTGCTCACCGGTGTGTTCGGCGCCAATTTCTTTGGCCAGAAAATCATCGATTTCTGGGAGCGGCAGTTGGTCCGCATCCCGGTTGTGAAGACCATCTACGGCAGCGTCAAGCAGGTGTCCGACACCATTCTGTCGGGCAGCGGGCATGCGTTCCGCAAGGTGCTGCTGGTGCGCTACCCGCACCCGCAGGCGTGGTCGCTGGCGTTTCAGACCAATCTGCCGGACGAGGTGGCGCGTCTGCTGCCGGACGAGCATGTGGCGGTGTTCATCCCGACCACGCCGAGTCCGGTCAACGGCTTTTATTTTTTTGTGAAAAAGAGCGAGGTCATCGAGCTGAACATGTCGGTCGACCGCGCGTTGAAAAATATCGTTTCGATGGGCGTGGCTTCGGGTGAAACACGCTCCGGCATCCAATAGGAAAAGCACCATGCGTACTCATTACTGCGGCGCTGTCACCGCCGCCGATATCGGCAACACCGTCACCCTGTGCGGCTGGGCACACCGCCGGCGCGACCACGGCGGCGTGATCTTCATCGACCTGCGCGATGTGCGCGGCAATGTCCAGGTCGTGATCGACCCCGACACGGCGGACGCTTTCAAGGCTGCCGAAGAAGTGCGTTCGGAATTCGTGCTGAAGATCACGGGCAAAGTACGCGCCCGCCCGACCGGCACCGAAAACGCCAATCTGCCGACTGGCATGGTCGAAGTGCTGGCGCGCGAAGTCGAAATCCTCAACCCCTCGCTGACGCCGCCGTTCCAGATCGACGACGAGACCATCAACGAAAACATCCGCCTGCAGTATCGCTACCTCGACCTGCGTCGCGAGCCGATGCAGAAGAACCTGCGCTTGCGTTATCGCGTCTCCAAGCTGATGCGCGATTACCTCGACGCGCACGGCTTCATGGAAGTCGAAACGCCGATGCTGACGCGCAGCACACCGGAAGGCGCACGCGACTATCTGGTGCCGAGCCGCGTGCACGACGGCATGTTCTACGCGCTGCCGCAGTCGCCGCAGCTGTTCAAGCAACTGCTGATGGTGTCCGGCGTCGACCGCTATTTCCAGATCACCAAGTGCTTCCGCGACGAGGACCTGCGCGCCGACCGCCAGCCCGAGTTCACCCAGGTCGACCTGGAAACCTCGTTCATGGGCGAAGAGGAGATCATGAATCTTGTCGAGGGCATGATCCGCGACATGATGAAACGTGCGCAGGACATCGACCTTCCCGCCGCCTTCCCGCGCATGACCTACGCTGAGGCGATGAATAAATACGGTTCCGACAAGCCCGACATGCGGGTGACGCTGGAGATCGCCGATGTCGGCGACGCCATGAAGGACGTCGCGTTCAAGGTCTTCTCCGGTCCCGCCAACGATCCCAAAGGCCGCGTCGCGGCGCTGCGCATCCCCGGCGGTGCGGCGCTCTCGCGCGGCGAGATCGACGGCTACACCGAGTTCGTCAAGATCTACGGTGCCAAGGGTCTGGCTTATATCAAGGTCAACGATGTCGCCCAATTGAATGAAGCCGGCCTGCAATCGCCCATCGTCAAGAACCTGAGTGAAGCCGCCTTGCGTGTGGTGATGGAAAGCACCGGTGCGCAGAATGGCGACCTCATCTTCTTCGGCGCCGACCGCGCCAAGGTGGTGAACGATGCCCTCGGCGCGCTGCGCCTCAAGATCGGCCATGAGAAGGGCCATGTCGACGGCCGCGCCTGGGCGCCGCTGTGGGTGGTTGATTTCCCCATGTTCGAATACAACGAGGATGAGAACCGCTGGGACGCGCTGCACCATCCCTTCACCGCGCCCAAGGACGGTCATGAAGAATGGCTGGCTACCGACCCGGGCAAGTGTCTCTCGAAGGCATACGATATGGTGCTGAACGGCTGGGAAGTCGGCGG
>JBGSZD010000365.1:0-4314 GCA_041750575.1 Thiobacillus sp.
TTTTTTGACGATCTGCTGTCAGCAAACACTCCCGTTGAAGTCAACACGAATCAGAGACACCCTCAGATTTATTCCCCTAAAAAACGGCTCTTCAAAGAGCAGGTGTTTCCACCGGCGACGACGAGCAGAAACCCGGATGCGACACACAACTCGCCGACACCCCGGCTGTTCAGTTGCAGCGGCGGCGCCGAGTAGGCCCAGCCGATGGCGAGACCGGCCAGCCCGATCCAGAACAGGCCCGCACCCGCGACGCTGAGCAGCCACAGGCCACCGGCGATGGTGATGACGAATAGCACGACGGCAAAACCCCGCACCTGGCGCGGGGTCAGTACGCCGTTCTGGATGAAACGACTGCCGCCGGTGTAGGGATAGAGGCGCTGCGTGTTGCGCGCGTCGGTGCCGTTGAGA
Source organism: Thiobacillus sp. (assembly GCA_041750575.1). GTDB lineage: Bacteria > Pseudomonadota > Gammaproteobacteria > Burkholderiales > Thiobacillaceae > Thiobacillus. The sequence goes on from JBGSZD010000365.1 coordinate 409, forward strand.
TGATCGCAATAATCGTTGAGCACGTTGATGCCCGCGTGCGCCAGCAAGGCCAGCAGCAGCGTGACCAGTGCGCGCGTCCAGTCGAACGCCACGCCGCCGGCAACCGCCGTCGCTAAACCGAGCAGACAACCGGCCAGCGTGATGGTGAGAAAAGCCGGCCGCGTCGCCAGCAGGTAGCGGACAAACGGATTGGCGAGGCGTTCGCGGCTTGGTTCTGCAGGCGACAAGGCAGTGCTCATACCAGCCGCCCGCCCTTGACGCGATAGCCCGCCGTGGAGTGCGCGCCAAGCCGGCTGCCGTGTGCGTGGGTGATCGCACAGGCCAGTGCATCGGCCGCGTCGGCCGTGGGCGCGACGGGCAGCGTCAGCAGGCGCTTGACCATTTCCTGCACCTGTTCCTTGGCCGCCTTGCCGTGGCCCACCACCGCCTGCTTGATCTGCAGCGCGGTGTATTCGGCGACCAGCAATTCATTGAACACCGCCGCGCAAATCGCGGCACCGCGCGCCTGTCCAAGCAGCAGGGTCGATTGCGGATTGACGTTGACGAACACGATTTCGACCGCGCAGGTATCGGGCTGCCAGGTGGCGATGACTTCGTTGATGCCGGCAAACAGTACGCCGAGCCGTTTGGGCAACTCGCCTTCTCCGCTCTTGATCACGCCGCTGGCGACGTAGGCCAGCTTCTGGCCGGTCTGTTCGATCACGCCGAAGCCAGTGAGGCGCAGACCGGGATCAATGCCGAGGATGCGCAATGGAGGGATTACTCAGGCAACACCGCATTGGTGTAGACATCCTGCACGTCGTCAAGCGAATCGAGTGCGTCGAGGATTTTCTGCATCTTCACCGCGTCGTCGCCCGCGAGTTCGGTTTCACCCTCGGCGCGCATGGTGATCTCGGCGACGGCCGGCTTGAACCCAGCCTTTTCCAGCGCTTCCTTCACCGCCTCGAAGGCCTTGGGGTCGGGCGAGGTCAGCACCTCGATCGAGCCATCCTCGTTGGGGATGATGTCGTCAGCGCCGGCATCGAGCGCGGCTTCCATCACCGCGTCTTCGCTCGCACCCGGCTCCAGGATGATCTGGCCGCAGTGCTTGAACTGGAACGCGACGCAGCCGTCGGTGCCCATGTTGCCGCCGTGCTTGACGAAGGCATGGCGCACGTCGGCGACGGTACGCGTCTTGTTGTCGGTGAGGCAGTCGACGATGACCGCGACGCCGCCGATGCCGTAACCTTCGTAGCGCACTTCCTCGTAGTTCACCCCGTCGAGCTGGCCGCTACCGCGCTTGACCGCGTTTTCAATGTTGTCCTTCGGCATTGACTCGGCCTTGCCCTTCTCGATCGCCAGCCGCAGACGCGGGTTCATCGCAGGATCGCCGCCGCCCATCTTGGCAGCCACGGTGATTTCCTTGATAAGCTTGGTGAATATCTTGCCGCGCTTGGCATCCTGGCGACCCTTGCGGTGCTGGATGTTGGCCCATTTCGAATGTCCTGCCATGTCGATTCCAACGCAAAAATAATGCGCGATTTTAGCACCCCGGCCCCCTCTCTCCGCCTCGGCATCGACCTCGGCGGCAGCAAAATCGAACTCATCGCGCTGGACGCCGCCGGACAGGAAATGCTGCGACACCGTATCCCGACGCCGCAAAACGATTACCTCGCCACCGTGGCCGCGGTCGCCGCGCTGGTTCATCAGGCCGAAGTCGAGCTGGGGCAAAGCGGCAGCATCGGCATCGGCACCCCGGGTGCCCTCTCGCCCGCGAGCGGCCGGATGAAAAACTGCAACTCCACCTGCCTCAACGGCCGACCGTTGAAAGAGGACATCGAACGCGCGCTGAATCGCGAGGTGCGGCTCGCCAACGACGCCAATTGCTTTGCGCTGTCGGAAGCCGTCGATGGCGCGGCAGCAGGGGCAAATACCGTGTTCGGCGTCATTCTCGGCACCGGCGTCGGCGGCGGCGTGGTGGTACGCGGTCATGCGCTCGATGGCGCCAACGCCATCGCCGGCGAATGGGGCCATTCGCCGCTGCCCTACTTTCAATTCGCCCACGCGCAAGCCGACCGCGAATCCACCGGCACCCATCCCGCCACCGGCGAAGCACTGATCCATCCCTGGCCGACCCCACGTGAACTCGACATCGCCCCCGCGTGCTATTGCGGCAAGAAAGGCTGCATCGAGACCTGGCTGTCCGGCCCCGGCTTCGCCGCCGACCATGTGCGCTACGGCGGGGAAGACCTGCCCGCGCACGAAATCGCCCAGCTCGCGCAGGCCGGCTACGGCCCTTGCAGCACCACGCTTGCGCGCTACGAAGAGCGCCTCGCCCGCGCACTCGCCGGCGTCATCAATCTGCTCGATCCGGATGTGATCGTGCTCGGCGGCGGCATGTCGAACATCGCCCGGCTATATGACACCGTGCCGAAACTGTGGCGGCGCTACGTGTTTTCCGACCGCGTCGATACGCAACTGATACCGCCGAAGTTCGGCGACTCCAGCGGCGTGCGCGGCGCAGCATGGCTGTGGAACACGATTTAACAACTATTCGCATTGATAGGTTTTACACTTTGCACACCTGAACCAGGAGCAGCCATGTCCGACCCTCAACTGATCGCCAAGAACACCGCCACGGAAATTCACCTGCTGCCGCAGATGGCCAATAGACACGGGCTGGTCACCGGCGCCACCGGCACCGGCAAGACCGTCACCCTGCAAACCCTGGCCGAGCATTTTTCCGACATCGGCGTGCCCTGCTTCATGTCCGACGTGAAGGGCGATCTCTCGGGCCTGTCGCAGCCCGGCGGCGGCAACGCCAAGGTTGCCGAGCGCGTCGAACTGCTCAAGCTCGAAGGCTTCGAGCACAAGGGCTATCCGGTCACCTTCTGGGATCCGTTCGGCGAGGCCGGCCACCCGGTGCGCGCCACCGTGTCCGACATGGGCCCGCTGCTGCTGGGCCGCATGCTCGATCTCAACGAAACGCAGAGCGGCGTGCTCAACCTCGTGTTCAAGGTAGCCGACGACAACGGCCTGCTGCTGCTCGACCTGAAGGACCTGCGCTCCATGCTCGCCTTCGTCGGCGAGAACGCCAAGGAATTCACCACCGAATACGGCAACGTCTCGGCAGCGTCCATTGGCGCGATCCAGCGCGGCCTGCTGGAACTGGAATCGCAGGGCGGCGAGAAAATCTTCGGCGAGCCGATGCTGAACATCGCCGACCTGATGCAGACCGAAAAAAGCCGCGGCGTCGTCAACATCCTTTCGGCCGACAAGCTCATGCAGTCGCCCAAGATGTATGCCACGCTGCTGCTCTGGCTGCTGTCCGAACTCTTCGAGAACCTGCCGGAAGCCGGCGACCTCGACAAGCCCAAGCTGGTATTCTTTTTCGACGAGGCACACCTGCTGTTCAACGACGCGCCCGACGCGCTGGTCGACAAAATCGAGCAGGTGGTGCGGCTGATCCGCTCCAAAGGCGTCGGCGTGTATTTCGTCACGCAGAACCCGGCCGACGTACCCGACAAGGTGCTGTCGCAGCTTGGAAATAGGGTCCAGCACGCGTTGCGCGCCTTCTCCGCGCGCGACCAGAAGGCCGTCAAGGCCGCCGCCGAAACCATGCGCGACAATGCGACGCTCGACGAAGCTGCGGCCATCACCGAGTTGGGCGTGGGCGAAGCACTGGTGTCCTTCCTCGACGAGAAAGGCCGTCCCGGTGTGGTCGAACGCGCCTTCGTCATCCCGCCGCAGGGACAAATCGGTCCGATCACTGAAGCCCAGCGCCGGCAAGCCATGCAGACCTCGCTGGTCGCCGGCGTGTACGACAAGACCGTCGACCGCGAGTCCGCCCACGAAATCCTGAAAGTGCGCGCCGAGCAGGCCACGCAGGCCGCCGAGGCCGAAGCGCAGGTGGTGCAGCAGACCAAG
>JBGSZD010000366.1:0-4410 GCA_041750575.1 Thiobacillus sp.
TGGGTGCGCCCGCCCTGCCCCTGCCGCCCTTCGAAATTGCGGTTGGAGGTGGACGCGCAGCGCTCGCCCGGCTCCAGCCTGTCGGCGTTCATCGCCAGACACATCGAGCAGCCCGGCTCGCGCCATTCGAAACCGGCGGCGATGAAAATCTTGTCCAGCCCTTCAGCCTCGGCCTGCTGTTTGACCAGCCCCGAACCCGGCACCACCATCGCCAGTTTCACATTGGACGCGACCTTGCGGCCTTTCGCCACGCTGGCAGCTTCTCGCAGATCTTCGATCCGCGAGTTGGTACACGAACCGATGAACACCTTGTCCACCGAAATCTCGGCCATCGGCGTGCCGCCCTTGAGACCCATGTATTCCAGCGCACGCGTCCAGTCGTGTTGCCTGACTTCGCTTGTCGCGTCGCCAGGCTTGGGCACGCGACCACTGATGGTCGTCACCATCTCGGGCGAGGTGCCCCAGGTGACCTGCGGTTCGATACTGGCGGCGTCGAGCTCGACCACGCGGTCGAACATGGCATCGACATCCGAATGCAATGTGTTCCACCATGCCACCGCCTTGTCCCACGCCGCGCCCCTGGGTGAGTAAGGACGGCCTTTGACGTAATCGATCGTGGTTTGGTCGACCGCCACCATGCCGGCACGTGCGCCTGCTTCAATGGCCATGTTGCACAGCGTCATGCGGCCTTCCATCGACAGCGCACGAATTGCCGAGCCGCCGAATTCCAGCGCATAGCCGGTGCCGCCCGCCGTGCCGATCTTGCCGATGATCGCCAGCGCGATGTCTTTGGCAGTCACCCCTTTTCCAAGCTGACCTTCCACTTTCACCAGCAGGGTTTTCGACGGCTTCTGCCACAGGCATTGCGTCGCCAGCACATGTTCGACCTCAGAGGTGCCAATGCCGAACGCCAGCGCGCCGAACGCGCCGTGCGTCGATGTGTGTGAATCGCCGCACACCACGGTCATGCCGGGCAGGGTCAGGCCTTCTTCCGGCCCGATGACGTGGACGATGCCCTGGCGGATGTCGTTCATTTTGAATTCGGTAATGCCGAATTCGGTGCAGTTGGCATCGAGTGTTTCCACCTGCAGGCGCGAAATCGGGTCGGCAATGCCGTGCGAACGGTCGGTGGTCGGCACGTTGTGGTCGGGCACGGCAATCGCCGCATCGGCGCGGCGCGGAGTGCGGTGGGCCAGCTTCAGCCCTTCGAACGCCTGCGGACTGGTGACTTCGTGCACCAAATGGCGATCGATGTAGAGCAGCGTGGTGCCGTCGGACTCGACGTAGACGACGTGGGCGTCCCACAATTTCTGGAATAAGGTTTGGCCGGACATGCGGAATAAGGCGAGACAGCGCGTAAAACGCTGATTATTTCATAGCTTGACGGGTGCAGGCACGGATTTTGTATTCCCCCACATGGCGTAGACCGCCCACGCCAATGCCGCGCTGACGGCAGCCAGGGTAAAAGTCCACGCCGACCCCAGCGTCTCCCAGGTCAGGCCACTGGCCAGCCCACCGATGGTGCCGCCGACGCCGTAGGACAGGCTGGTGTAGAGCGCCTGCCCGCGCGCCTGATGGCGGCCGCGGAAATGGTGGTGGATCAGCGCCACCGCCGCCGCGTGATAGGTGCCGAAGCTGAACGCATGCAGCGTCTGTGCGCCCCACACCAGCCAGGCCGACTCCACGCCCCAAGCGATGATCAGAAAACGCAGCACCGCCAGGGCAAAGCTCGCCAAAATCAGCCGGCGTGGTGTCACTCTGGCAAAGATGCGCGGAATGATCAGGAAAATCCCGATTTCGCACAGCACCCCCAGCGCCCACAGCCAGCCAACCGTGGACTTGTCGTAGCCATGGTCGACCAGATAGATCGAATAGAAGGTGTAGTACGGCCCGTGCGTCACCGCCATCAGCAGGCAGGCCGCCAGGAGCGAGGCCACCTCGGGCCGCTTCACGATGTCCCACACCGAATGGTGGTCGGTGGCATGCGGCAGGATCTCGGCCTCGGGGATCACGCGCGCGAACGCGACGATGCCCAGCATCACCGCCATCACCGCCCACGGCAACCAGGCAATCGACACATAGTCAAAGGCGTAGCCCAGTCCCACCACCACCAGGATAAAGCCGACCGAGCCCCACAGGCGGATGCGGCCGTAGGTATCGGTGCGCTCGCCCAGATGCGACAAGGTCATCGCCTCGACCAACGGCAGCGATGCACTCCAGAAGAAGCTCAAGCCCGCCATCACCGCGAACATCCACCAGAAACCACTGCCGAAGAACACCCCGGCGAACACCAGCACGCTGCCGAGCGCAGCGATCTGCACGATGGCGGTTCGGCGGCCAGTGCGATCGGCGATATGCCCCCAGATGTTGGGCGCGAAAATCCGCATCACCTGCAGCAGCGACATCAGCACGCCGATCTGGAAGGCGTTGAATGCCAGCGACTTGAGGTACAGCCCCCAGAACGGCGACATCGCGCCGACAAAGGCGAAGTAGAAAAAATAGAAACCGGACAGGCGCCAGTAGGGGAGATTGGGCATGAACTCAGACTGCCGCGGCGCGGCCAAAACACAGGGCCGCATTATGCGGCCTCGGCTGAGGCCGTATCTGCGCTTTCGGTGCCCACCTTACTTCAGCACGAAGGTCAGCTTCATCCTGACAATGTACGCGGTAACTTTGCCTTTGCTGACGCTCACGCTCTGATCCATCACCCAGGCACCGGTGATGTTTTCCAGCGACTCGGCTGCCTTGGCTACACCCAGTTTGATCGCGTCATCAAAGCTTTTTTTGGAACTCGCCGTAATTTCAATGGTTTTTGCGATGCTCATGCTGCCTCCCTCCGGTTGAAAAAATTGTCGTCCATCACAGCCTAATCAACCGGCTCCAGGAATCCAACTGCAAAATCGACTCGATCTGTAAAAAAATACGCTGTCGGCTTATTTCATCCTGGAGCGCAAGCGCATCGTCTCGCCGGCCACTGCGAACACGCCGTTGCCGCGATGATGCAGCGTTTGTGGAAGCTTGACGGAATGGTCGACCCACGCCTTCACGACTTCGAGAATGAAAAAATTGTAGCGATTCACCAGCCGCGTATCCGCCACCCGGCATTCGAGGCTGGCATAGCATTCCGCGATCAGCGGCACCTCCACTTCGGTCGCGTCAACCGGCGTCAGTCCAAACTTTGCGAATTTGTCGACCGTGCCCCCAGAGCAATTGCCGATGCCCACCACCTGCTGCGCCAACGCCAGCGTCGGGATATTGAGTACGCATTCCCGGGTTGCCTTCAGCGTATCGAACGACGCGTTGCGGCCACTGATCACGCAGCCGATGAGCGGTGGTTCGAATTCCATCATGGTGTGCCACGACAGCGTCATGATGTTGGCTTGTCCCTTGCGAGCGGTTGTCACCAGCACCACCGGCCCCGGCTCCAGAAGACCGTACACCTTGGAAAGCGGGTAGGATCGTTTTGCCATGAAAGTCCCCCGACACAAACCTGAGGCTTTCAGCTTAGCTTGCCTGGCGCACTGCAGGTCAATCACACGTTCCATTTCAAGGCTTGCATGAGAGCAAAGCCTGGCCTACCTTAAAAACAATCCCGAACGCTCAAGGAGACCATCATGCTGCACGTTTCAACCGACATCAACCAACTGACCCGCGAACCGACCATCGACCCCGATTTTCCAGATGCGCCGCTGGAGTGGACGCGCGCGGACGCGATCAAAGTCGCCCGCGACGAAAAGCTGACCCTCACCGAGGCGCACTGGGAAACCGTGCGCGCGTTGCAACGCTATTACGCCCAGCACGATGACGTAAGCGTGATCAATCTGCGCGATCTGCACGACGCGCTGGACGAGCATTTCCACCCGCAGGGCGGACTGAAATACCTGTACACCCTGTTTCCCGGCGGGCCGATTGCACAGAGTTGCCGTCTGGCAGGACTGCGTGCGCCCTTTATCGCCACCGACCGCAGTTTTGGGAGCGTGGCCTGACTGATTGCAAGGCTGGCACACCCAGTCTTGAGCGCGAACGGGCGTCCCAAGCCCACCCTGCCGCAACGCCGCTTGATCTGAGGCACGAATCCCCACATACTCGGCTGCAAAGGCTGCTGAGTTGAATCACTTGGCCTTTTCCGATCCCGAACGCCAGGTATTGAAACCCGCTGTGGCACAACCGCCCACCACCCCGATCGATCTGAGAGACTTGCGACTCGACGACGCGCGCGCCCTGTTGAGGCACGACGCAAAAAACGGTCAGCAGGAAATCAATGAGTCCAATCAGTAGTGTCCGGTTAAAAATCAAACAAAATCAGTTGGTTATCTGGTGGCAGCGGAATGCTTCTGGTGGTGTCTGGCTGCAGGGCGCATGAAATAAGGGTTTTCTCGAAAACCGAGACCGACAATATCTGTAACAAAG
>JBGSZD010000367.1:0-5240 GCA_041750575.1 Thiobacillus sp.
CCAGCGCGCGGCGCAGGCGCACCCCGCGTGGCTCGGTAAGCGTCCGCCAGAACAGCAGCGCACGCACCAGCCAGCGTAGCGGCCGTACCCGCTCGTGGCCGAGGAAGAATTCCTCCAGCCCGAAGCGCAGGCCGATGGTCAGGATGCGAACCAGCCGCAGCAATTTCATGCGTTGCGGGTTTCCAGTAAGCGCGCCCGCATTAAATTCAACCTGGCTTCCAGCCGCGCCACGTCGTCGGCGAGCGTGTCCACCTAGCGGTTGAAGCGCGCGACATCGACGCTGCGCGCCATCAGTTCGGCTTCCTCGACCACGTATTCGCTGGCGTTGTGGCCGAGCGCCGAGGCAGTGCGGGCGATGCCGGCGAGGGCGTCGCGGCCGAACGTATGCAGACGATGCGCGGCGATGTCGCCGACCAGCGGCGCGAGGTCGGCTTCGACATCCCAGCTCAGCTGCTTGAACACGCGATCGAGTGTGGCGAGCAACGCGGGATCGCCGCTGTAATCGGCGTGGCGCAGCGCCTCGCGACCGAAAAACGGCAGCCGGGTGACGAGCGCGGGGGTGGGGCGGATGACGGCGTCGGGGGTGTCGATCACGGCTTCGGAGAAATAGCCATCCTCGGCAATGCGGAAATCGAATTGCGCGAGCGTCAGGTCGAAGCGCACGCTCGCGCCGGCGTGCTTCAACAGCGCCTCGGCCGAGCCCGGCGTCTGCCGAAGCAGGTGGTTGAGGCTGCGCTCGAAGAAGCCCGCCGTGATCGAACTCAGCGCGATCAAACCTTGAAACCTTTATGCAGCGCGACCACGCCTGCGGTGAGATTGTGGAAGCTGACCTTGGCGAAGCCGGCGGTTTCCATCATAGCCTTCAGCTCTTCCTGGCCGGGGTGCATGCGGATCGATTCGGCCAGGTACTGGTAGCTCGCGGCGTCTTTGGCGACGAGCTTGCCCATCAAGGGCAATAATTTGAAGGAATACAGATCGTAGGCCGGTTCCAGCGGCTTCCACACTTTGGAAAACTCCAGCACCAGGAGCCGGCCGCCTGGCTTCAGCACGCGGTTCATCTCGGCCAGTGCCTGATCCTTGTGCGTCATGTTGCGCAGGCCGAAGGCCACCGACACGCAATCGAAGTAATTGTCCGGAAATGGCAGCCGCTCACCGTCGCATTGCACGGTAGGCGGCGTCCGGCCCTCGTTCAGCATGCGGTCGCGGCCTTCGCGCAGCATGGAGAAGTTGATATCGGTGAGCAGCACCTGGCCGGTTTCACCGACTTCCTTCAGGAACAGCCGGGTCAGGTCGGCGGTACCGCCGGCGACGTCGAGCACCTTCATGCCGGGCCGCAAGCCCGCCTGCGCCACGGCGAAGCGCTTCCACAACCGGTGCAGGCCAGCCGACATCAGGTCGTTCATGATGTCGTACTGCGCGGCGACGGAATGGAAGACCTCGTCCACCTTGGCGGCTTTTTCGGATTCGGCGACTTGCTTGTAGCCGAAATGGGTAGTTTTATCCATGGCATGCGGGGGAAAGGGGTAGGCGGGGAATTCTACCAGTGCACGGGCAGGCGCGGATTTGAAAGGCCTGCCGGATGTCATAAATCAGTCATACTGCTGTCATAGTATGGCCTCCATCCAAACAAGCATGGAATCATCATGGCTGCCAACATCCTGCTGGTCGAAGACGAGCCCGGAATTCAGGAACTGCTGAAGTTCAATCTGGCGCAGGCCGGCCATTCGGTCACCGCCGCTGGCGACGCCGAACATGCGTTGAAATTCCTCAAGAGCACCCTGCCCGACGTCATCCTGCTCGACTGGATGTTGCCCGGCATGTCGGGCATCGACCTGTGCAAGCGCCTGCGCAGCGACGAACGCTACCAGCCGATCCCCATCATCATGCTGACCGCGCGCGGCGAGGAGCGCGACAAGGTGCTGGGTCTGGATACCGGCGCTGACGACTACATCACCAAGCCGTTCTCGCCGCGCGAGTTGGTGTCGCGCATCAAGGCCGTACTGCGCCGCCGCGCCCCGCAGATGACCGACGAGCCGGTCGAAATCAACGGCCTGCGGCTCGATCCCACCAGCCATCGCGTGCAGGGCAAGGGCCAGCCGTTGGATCTGGGACCGACCGAATTCCGTCTGTTGCATTTCTTCATGACGCACCCCGAGCGTGTCTATTCGCGCACCCAACTGCTTGATCAAGTGTGGGGCGACGATGTGTTCGTGGAGGAGCGCACGGTCGACGTCCATATCCGCCGCCTGCGGCTGGCGCTGGAGCCGTCCAGGCATTCCGAATTGATCCAGACCGTGCGCGGTTCGGGCTATCGCTTTTCGGCCGACGTGGGATAATCCGCCCACCGGGTGAGGGTGGGGGCAAACATGGGTTTCTGGTGGCGGCCGCTAGGCGTGCTGGGCAGCGTGCTGCTGGTGGCGCTGATCCTGTGGGCAGGCTCCGGGCCGGTGGCGGCGCTGGGTTTCCTCGTCGGCATCCAGGCCTTCGTCATGCTGCGCCGCCTGTGGCAGGAATTCCGCCTGTCGCGCTGGCTGGAACACCCCGACGAAGTGGAACCTCCCGACGCCACCGGTACCTGGGGCGACATCTTCTACCGCCTGCAGAAACTTCAAAAGCGCCAGAAAGCCAGCCGCAGCGAACTTACCACCGCGCTTGAACAGTTCGAGCACGCCGCCCAGGCTGTGCCCGACGGCATGGTCATCCTCAACGGCAACGAGCAAATCGAGTGGTGCAACCCCGCCTCGCGCAAATACATGGGACTCGACTGCGACCGCGACCGCGGCCAGTTCATCCGCTACCTGATGCGGCAGGCACATTTCCTGGAATTCCTCGACGCAGTCGACTACTCGCGTCGTCTGGTGTGCAAATCGCCGGTCAACCGCGAGGTGAGCCTGTCCCTGCAACTGGTGCCGTTCGGCGAAGGCAAGAAACTGCTGGTCGCGCGCGACATCACCGAGCTCGAGCGGGTCGACGCCATGCGGCGCGACTTCATCGCCAACGTCTCGCACGAACTTCGCACGCCGCTCACGGTGGTGGGCGGCTTCGTCGAAACCCTGGCCGATGCGCCCGAACTTCCGGCGGCCGAATCGCGGCGTTATTTCGACCTGATGCTCGACCACACCCGGCGCATGCAGCGCCTGCTCGACGATCTGCTGACCCTGTCGCGGCTGGAAAGCGAAGAACACACGCTCAAGGACGAGGACGTCAGCGTGTCCGACATGGCGCACGCGCTCACTGCCGAAGCCGAGTCCCTGAGCCGGGGGCGCCATCGCATCCATCTCGACCTCGCCAGCGAGGCCGGGCTGAAAGGCAATATGCAGGAAATCCGCAGCGCGCTCGGCAACCTGGTCTCGAACGCCGTGCGCTACACCCCCGAAGGCGGTGACATCACGCTCGCCTGGCGCATCCAGAACGGCGAAGGCGTGTTCGCCGTCACCGACACCGGCGAGGGCATCGCCTCCGAACACATCCCGCGTCTGACTGAGCGTTTCTACCGTGTCGACCGCAGCCGTTCGCGCGAAACCGGTGGCACCGGGCTCGGGCTCGCCATCGTCAAGCATGTCCTCACCCGCCACGGCGCGCGGCTCGACATCCAGTCCACCCCGGGCAAGGGCAGCACCTTCTCCGCGATCTTCCCCGCCGCACGCGTGCAGTTGGGCGGCGCGGCTTCCGCCCAGGTCATTCCGTTCCCGGAACGCGAGCAGGCTGTCGGCTAGGGCCGCATGGCTTGAGCGAACGCCTGCGCCAGCCGAGCATCGAGATCGGCTGGCGCGGTGTGTGGGGTGTCGCGCAGCTTCGCGCCCCACACCGGATTCGGGAAATGCGGATCATCGGCAAAGCGCGGAATCACATGCCAGTGCAGATGCGGCACCACATTGCCGAGTGAAGCCAAGTTGATCTTGTCCGGCCGCATCACGTCGCGCACGACCTGTTCGGTCTTCATCACCATCATCATCAAATGCGAACGCTCGGCCGGCGCGAGGTCGGTCATTTCCCGGACGTGGCGGTTGAGAATCACGCGGCAGAAGCCGGGATAGTCCGGCGTGTCGGTCACCAATACCACGCGGCAGAAATCGTCCTGCCAGAGAAGCGCGCCACCGGGGGCATCGCACAGGGGGCAAGTCATGGTCGTCTCCACACTCACGCCCCGCAAGATGCGGGGCGTTTTGTTTGGCAAGCGCGGTCAGGCGCGGCGACGCGCCCGCCAGCCCACCAGCCCCAACCCGGCCAGCAGCATCAGCCACTCGCCCGGTTCGGGGACGGCGGTAACGTTGTAAGGCGCACCGGATGCAGACGCGAAGCTTGCGCCCTGCGGCAGTACGATACCGGTGAGGTGGGCGCTGTTGGAGAAATCGAGGGCGGTGACACCGATTCCATCTTTGGGTGTCGGGGTGCATTCAGTACCGATATCAAATGTACAAAATGCTTCCAGCCCATCGCCCAATACCGCTGTGCCCAGCATCCCAATCAGATAAAACGCTTCGCCATAGGTGAAGGTGAGTGTGCCGGTGAGGGTGACGTTCACGGCCTGGTTGGCGTCGGGGGTGAAAATCAGGTTGGGAACGTATTCCGGAAAGCCCATGCCGTCACCGCTACCTAATGAATTCGAAGGATCGGAAATGGCAGGGATGCCCGCGGGACTCGGGCTTGGTCCAAACAGCCCGGCAATCTGGTTGGGGTCGTTGTAGGGGGAGGCGACGATGTCGTAAAGCGCGATTTCAGTAACCTGATCGGAGTCCAGCGCCCAGGGTGTTGTGGTGTGCAGAAGGTTGAAGGTCAGGGTATCCGAGGTGAGTTGCGTCGGGTGTACGCCGCTCGCCAGCAAGCCAAACCCGGCAACGCCAAGATTCGCCCCCGCCGTGACCGTGCCATTCAGTTGTACTGAAAATTCCACGGTACCTGTGCCCGTGCCGCCCGAGATGGTGACCTGGTCGTACCAGCCGGAAAAACTGCTGACACCCAGTGCACCAGTCGGGATGGCACTGGCCTGCGAATATGCATGGTTGCTGCCGAGCGTGGTGCGCGCCGAGGCGTTGTAGTCCGGGGTCGAGATGGCCGCAACCTGGCCGGATATATCGGTGGTGTTGATTTGCGGCACGAATCAGTAGTGTCCGGTTAAAAATCAAACAAAATCAGTTGGTTATCTGGTGGCAGCGGAATGCTTCTGGTGGTGTCTGGCTGCAGGGCGCATGAAATAAGGGTTTTCTCGAAAACCGAGACCGACAATATCTGTAACAAAG
>JBGSZD010000368.1:0-2582 GCA_041750575.1 Thiobacillus sp.
TTGGGCGTGCGATGGCATTTCGGCCGCACCGCGAAGAACGTGGATCGCATTGAGGGCGGCCAGCGCGTCATGCTCGACAACGGCGATACGATCGATGCCGACGTCGTGCTGTCCGCCATCGGTCTCAAGCCGCGCACGCAGCTGGCGCAGGCGGCGGGTATTCCGGCCAACCGCGGCATCCAGACCGACCGCCTGCTCGAAACCGGCGCGGCAAATGTGTATGCGATGGGCGACTGCGCTGAAGTCGAAGGGCTGAATCTGCCCTATGTGCAGCCGCTGATGGTGCAGGCGCGCGCGCTGGCCGCTACGCTCACCGGCACGCCCACGCCGGTGGTCTATCCGGCCATGCCGGTGATGGTGAAAACGCCCGCGCATCCGGTAGCCGTGCTGCCGCCCAGGCTCGGCGCGGCAGGAGGATGGAAAGTGGAATGCAGCGACACCGGTATCTGCGCGTTGCATGTGGGCGGCGGCGGCGAGTTGCAGGGCTTTGCCCTCACCGGCAGCGAAACCAGCAAGCGCAACACGCTGGCGAAGGAAATCGTAGCCTGAGTTTGCAAGCTGTCTCCCGTAATGGAGGCAGGTTTTTATCCCGTCAGCAGCGCTCGCACACCTCCACTGGCAAGCCGCGCGCGATCCAGCCTGGCCCCGCGCCACTGCCGGCCATCCCTTCCTTGATGTTGTAAACCTGAGTGAAGCCGGCGTCCGTCAGCGCGCGCTGCATCTGCGTCGTTCGGTTGCCGGTGCGGCAGATCAGGCCGATCGGCGCATTCTTGTCGCCGCCCAACTCGGCGGCCACCTGTCCCACGAAGCCCGCATCGCCCTGCGGGTGCGCCATGTTGATTTGCCGCGCGCCTTTCGCCACCCCCGTTTGCCTCCATTCGTCCGGGCGGCGAATGTCGATCAGCGTGAGCTTGCCCGCCTGCACCTGGGCATAGGCATCGGGCGCGGTAAGCGTGAGTCCGCTGTCGCGGGAGCAGGCATGGATCGACAGCAGCATGAATGCGGCGGCGGCTGCGACGGAAAGACGTTGCTTGAACATGGGCACTCCGAAATGGAAAAGGCCTCTGATAGTTTATCGGCGCGCGCGGAAGTTCCCGGGCGCGACTATTCCAACGCCTCGCCAGCATGCATGCCGATGCGACTTGCGCGACAATGCCGTATGGACATCTTCCGCCTCTTCCACCTGCAATGCGCGCGGCGACTGCCCGCGCTGCCCGAGACGCATCCCTGCGCGCGCCTGCACGGCCATTCGTTCCAGGTCGAGCTTACGGTGAGTGGCGACATCGACCCCACGCTGGGCTGGGTACTCGACTTCGCCGACCTCGAAGCGGCCTGGCGACCCATCCACGCCGCCCTCGATCACCGTTGCCTGAACGACATTGCCGGGCTGGACAATCCCACCAGCGAGCGCCTGGCGGTGTGGCTATGGCAGCAGCTCAAGCCCGCGCTGCCCGGGCTATCGCAGGTGAAAGTGATGGAAACGCACGATTCGGGTTGCGTGTATCGGGGCTGAGCCCTCGCGCAGCGTAAACTTCCGGGTCTCGCCTCCGCCCGTTCGCCATGACCGATCCCGTCCGCCTTGCCAAACGCGTTGCCGAATTGCGCCCCTGCTCGCGCCGCGAGGCCGAACTCCTCATCACCGGCGGCTGGGTGCGGGTGGCGGACGTCGTCGTCGAAGAACCGCAGTTCCGCGTGGCCGACCAGCGCATCGACATCGACCCTCAAGCCGATCTGAGCCAGGCCGAACCCGTCACCCTGCTGCTGCACAAAGCGCCCGGCCAGACTGCCGGCAAGAACGATCCATCCGCATCGCTCACCCTCGGCGCCGCCACCCTGTGGGCGGAAGACGCCTCCGGCATTCGCCCGTTGAAAAAACATTTCACCCAACTGACTGTCTGCACCCCGCTGGAAACCGACGCCAGCGGCCTCATCGTCTTCACCCAGGACTGGCGCGTCGCCCGCAAGTTGATCGACGACGCCATCACCCTCGAACAGGAGGTCATCGTCGAAGTTGGCGGCGACCTGATCCCGCACGGCCTCAAACGGCTGAATCAGGGCGTTGCCTACCATGGCCGCACCCCGCCCGCCATCAAGGCAAGCTGGCAAAACGAAACCCATTTGCGCTTCGCGCTCAAAGGCGCGCAAATGGGTCAGATCGCCCACCTCTGCGAATCCGTCGGCCTGCGCGTGCTGTCGATGAAACGCATCCGCCTGGGGCGCGTATCGATGGGGAAACTCCCGTCTGGGCAATGGCGGTATTTGCAGGCGGGCGAACGGTTCTGAGCGCGTCCGCCGCTATAACATTCGCGCTGCCAGTTCCATCGGCCAGCGCACCGCAGCCGCCACGGCGAGCGCCACGCCGATGGAAAGCATGACCGAATAGAGTGCTTCGCGCCGGCCGAGCAGCTTCAGCATCATGGCGAAGGTGGACACGCAGGGCACATCAGTAGTGTCCGGTTAAAAATCAAACAAAATCAGTTGGTTATCTGGTGGCAGCGGAATGCTTCTGGTGGTGTCTGGCTGCAGGGCGCATGAAATAAGGGTTTTCTCGAAAACCGAGACCGACAATATCTGTAACAAAG
>JBGSZD010000369.1:0-4950 GCA_041750575.1 Thiobacillus sp.
CAGCAGCACCAGCAGGATGACGATGTTGGCGAGCCCGGGCTTGATGCCGGGGATGGGGCTGGGAATGGCTGCTTCGGCCAATGTGAGTCCAATCGCCAGAGCGGCCAGCCGTGCGATACGGCGGTCGACGGCGCTGACCGGCAGTTCAATAACCGAGCGTGTCATAGGCGGCGTTGCGCCCGCGGATTTCGAGGCTGACCTGATTGGGCAGGCACAGTGCCGCCTGGCCTGACTGCGTGAGCCAGCCCTGTTTGACGCACAGCTGGCGCGGCGACGGATCGCGTGCGATGCGGGCGCGGCCGGGTTCGATCTCGACTCGCGTGGTACCGAGAGGGCCGTTCACAGAGAAGATTTGCGCGCGTGCGAGCGATGCAGTCTCGACTACTTGGCCAGCAACGCGGATGACGGCGGTGTCGCCATGCTCGCCGCCCCAGGCCCACAGCGTCAGGACGATGACGAGGCTGCATCCTGCCAGCAGCACGCCCACGTCGCCGACGCGCAGTGTTGCCATCAGCTGAGTTCGCGGTGTCGCACCAGCACCTGTTCGCGTTCGCGGAAGGCCGCGGCCAGTGTTTCGGCGAAATACACGCTGCGGTGCTGGCCGCCGGTGCAGCCGATGGCCACGGTGAGGTACGCGCGATGGTCGCGGATGAAACACGGCAGCCAGTTCTCGACGAAGCCGCGGATGTCGGCCAGGAGCGCCATCGCGTTGGGGCTGGCTTCGAGATAGTCTTTCACCGGCTGGTCGCGCCCGGTGAGAGGCCGCAGTTCGGCGACGTAATGCGGATTGGGCAGGCAGCGCACGTCGAATACCATATCCGCATCCAGCGGAATGCCGTGCTTGAAACCGAAGGACTCGAACAGCAGCGTGATGCGCGAGCGGTCCTGACCGATCAGATCCTTGATCCACAGGCGCAGCGACGAGGCAGACAGGTCGCTGGTGTCGATGCGATGCGCCAGCGGGGCGACGTCGGCGAGCATCTCGCGTTCGAGCTGGATGGCCTCCTGCAGCGACACGGTATCGCTGGAGAGCGGATGGCGCCGCCGTGTTTCGGAAAAACGTTTCACCAGCGACAGGGTTTTCGCTTCGAGAAAAACCACCCGCAGGTCGGCGCCCTGCTCGCGCAGCGTCTCGGCGATCTGCGGCAATTGCGCGAAGCTGGCGCCGCTGCGCGCGTCGATGGCAATCGCAATGCGCGTGTAGCCTTCTCGCTTCAGGTGGTCGACCAGGGGTTGCAACATTGCCAGCGGCAGGTTGTCGACGCAGTAATAACCGACGTCTTCCAGCACCGCAATGGCGATACTCTTGCCGGAGCCAGACAGACCGGAGACCAGCACGATCTGCATGGAAGGGCTCATTTCTTGTCCTTGTCGATGGCGGCCTGCTGGCGGATCATGAATTGTTCCATCGGATTGATACCGCGGCTGCGGAGAATGTGATTGCGCACCGCCACTTCGACCAGCACGGCGAGGTTGCGGCCGGCCGCAACCGGCACGCGCACCTTGGGGATGGCGACGCCTAGGATGGACTCGGTCGAGGCCACCATGTCGAGCCGATTGAGGCCGACTTCGCCGATTTCCTGCGGATGCACCAGTTCGACAATGAGCTTGAGATTCTTTTGCAGCTTGACCGCCGTTTCGCCGAACAGATAACGGATGTTGAGAATGCCCAAGCCGCGCACTTCCAGGAAATCCCGGATCAGCGCCGGGCAGGTGCCTTCCAGCGTTTCGGGCGCGACGTGCTTGAGTTCGACCACGTCGTCGGCGACCAGGCGATGGCCGAGCGTGATGAGTTCCAGCGCCAGTTCGCTTTTGCCGACGCCGGCGTCGCCCTTGAGCAGCACGCCCAAACCCAACACCTCGAGGAACACGCCGTGGATCGAGTCGGTTTCCGCGAGTTGTTGCGTCAGGTAGTGCCCCAGATGGGACATCAGGTCCGGGCCTGCCAGGGGCGAGGTGAACAGCGGTGTTTCAGTGTGTTCGGCGCTGTCGAGCAGGACTACCGGCACGGCTTCGCCGTTGGCGACGACGATGGCGGCGAGTTCGGTCGAAAACAGATGGTCGATGGCATCCTGCAGGCCGGATTCGGGCAGGCCGCGCAGATAGTCCATCTCGGCACAGCCCAGCACCTGCACCCGGTTGGGGTGGATGAAATTCAGGTGGCCGATGAGTGCCAGGGTGGGTTTCTGGATGGTTTCCGAGGACAACGTGCGCTGGCCGCCGTTGCGTCCCGCCACCCATTTCAGATCGAGTTGTTTCGCCATGTCGCGGAACAGGGTATCGACTGAAACGAGGGCCAGTTCGTCCATGCGCTGAGCAGCGCGCCTAGCTGGACCAGGCGCCGAGCAGCGCGATCAAGTCAGACGCGGTGGCCACGTCCAGCAACTTCGCACGCATGGCGTCGTCGCCGAACAGTTGCGCCAGTTCGCCGAGGATTTGCAGATGCCGTTCGTTGGCATCCTTGGGGACCAGCAGAATGAAGCACAGTGAAACCGGCTGGTTGTCGGGTGCATCGAATTCCAGCGGGGTTTTCAGACGATAGAACGCGCCGCTGGCGTCCTTCAGCCCCTTGATGCGACCGTGCGGAATGGCGATGCCATAGCCGAGCGCGGTGGAGCCCAGGCGTTCGCGTTCGAACAGGCTGGTGAACACATCGCTGGATTTGAGTCCATGCGTCTGGGCGAACAGGTCGGCCGCATGCTCGAACAGTTTTTTCTTGCTGGAAAAACTCAGGTCCAGCAAGGTGGTGTCGGGTTGGATGAGAGGGGCGATTAGGTTCATGCGGATTGCGAAGCCTGGGAAATGCCCGGTACCTGCAAATTATATGCCGGAGGCGTAAAACAGCCTCCGGGCAGTTTCTACTAGATGAACGGCCAGATGGGCGTTAAGCAGCGGGGCTTTCCGTCGGTTGATGCTTCAAACCGCCGTCACCCTGATGGACGTCCGACGTTTTCTCCTTGTGCTTGACGATCTGGCGATCCAGCTTGTCGGCCAGCAGATCGATTGCGGCGTACATATTGCCGTCTTCGCTGTGTGCGTGGAAATCATGGCCTTTGACGTGCAGCGTGGCTTCCACTTTGTGTACCAGCTTTTCCACATGCATGATCACGGTCATATTGATGACGTGGTCGAAGTGGCGTTTGACGCGGTCGAGTTTCTCGGAAACATAGTCGCGGATGGCTGGGGTCACTTCTAGGTGATGACCGGAAATCGTCAAATTCATAGAGCCTCCTTAGTCTGCTAAAAAAACTGGAACCGGCATTGAGTTGCCTTTCCAGGAGCGATTGGCCGCGCCCGGTTTCATTGTGGGACGAAAGTGGAGCACATTCAAGCGGGCCAGGTTTTTCAGGTGGGGATTGGTCAGAAAAGCCTTGTTGATCAAAGCGTGCGGCGCATGTTGGCGGGTGGAATTTGCAGCGATTCGCGGTATTTGGCGACGGTGCGGCGGGCCACTACGATACCCTGCTGGCCGAGCACTTCGGCCAGTTGGCCATCGGACAGCGGTTTTTTGCCGCTTTCCGCAGCGACCAGCTGCTTGATGAGCGCGCGAATGGCTGTCGACGAACACGAGCCGCCGCTGTCGGTGGCGACGTGACTGCCGAAGAAATACTTGAGCTCGTACAGGCCGCGCGGCGTCATCATGAATTTTTGCGTGGTGACGCGCGATATGGTCGATTCGTGCAGTTCGACGGCATCGGCGATTTCGCGCAACACCAGCGGGCGCATTGCTACTTCGCCATGCTCGAAGAAGTGCTTCTGACGGTCGACGATGGCCTGTGAAACCCGAAGGATGGTGTCGAAGCGCTGCTGCACGTTCTTGATCAGCCAGCGGGCTTCCTGCAACTGGCTGGCGAGCTGGCCGGCGCCGCTTTCACGATGGCGCGCCAGGATGTCGGCATAAACGCGATTGACGCGCAGTTTGGGCATGGCATCGGCGTTCAGGCTGGCGACCCACATGCCTTTTACCTTGCGCACATACACGTCCGGAATGACGTAGTGCGTTTCGTCCGTGTTGAACGCCGCGCCCGGACGGGGATTGAGCGACAGGATCAGGGTGCGAGCGGCGCGCAGCGAAGGATCGTCGATGCCGAGCATTTTTTTCAGCTTGCCGACGTCGCGCGCGGCCAGCAGATCCAGGTAATGCGTGGTCAGCCGCATGGCGGCATCGCGTGCCGGGGTGCTGGGCGGCAGCGCACGCAATTGCAGGGTCAGGCATTCGGCCAGATTGCGCGCGCCGACGCCGGTCGGATCCATGTTTTGCAGGTGCTTGAGCGCGGTTTCGACTTCTTCGGGTTCGAGCTCGTCGAGTTCGGCTTGCATGCTGGCGGTGATGTCTTCCAGCGGCTGGGTGAGAAAACCGGAATCGTCCAGATCGTCGATCAGCGCGGCGACCAGGGTGCGGTCGCGCGGGGTCAGCGGGCTGACGATCAGCTGGTTGAGCAAATGTTCGCGCAGGCTGGCGCCCGACACCGATCCTTGAGTGTAGTCGCCGTCCTCGTCGTCGCCGCCCGCCACGCTGTAATCGTTCCAGTCGGAGTCGTCCATCGCGGTGACCGGCTCGGTGTCGGCACTTTCGGACTGTGAGGGTTCGCTGCTTTGCGCTTCGGCTTCGGCGGTATGGGCGGGTGCCTCGGCTGCTGCGAAAGCGGCTTCGTCCTCTTCCTCGCGCTCCAACAGGGGATTGTCCTGAAGCATCTGCTCCAGCTCCTGGTTCAACTCGAGCGTCGACAGCTGCAATAGCCGGATCGACTGTCGCAGTTGCGGCGTCAGCGTAAGGTGTTGGCCGAGCTTGAGTTGAAGACTGTGTTTCATCAGTAGTGTCCGGTTAAAAATCAAACAAAATCAGTTGGTTATCTGGTGGCAGCGGAATGCTTCTGGTGGTGTCTGGCTGCAGGGCGCATGAAATAAGGGTTTTCTCGAAAACCGAGACCGACAATATCTGTAACAAAG
>JBGSZD010000370.1:0-2967 GCA_041750575.1 Thiobacillus sp.
CACTTTGTTACAGATATTGTCGGTCTCGGTTTTCGAGAAAACCCTTATTTCATGCGCCCTGCAGCCAGACACCACCAGAAGCATTCCGCTGCCACCAGATAACCAACTGATTTTGTTTGATTTTTAACCGGACACTACTGATACCAACATCATTCTGGAGGGTAAGCCGCTTCAGGAACTTCCATGGGCCGAGATTAATGAAGTGGGCCCGATTCTTGTTTTGCTCACTCCTACGGTTCTCGATGAGGTCGATGCCAAGAAACGCGATGGTAGGCTGGGGACCAGGGCAAGAGACTTCAATCGCCTGATTAGTCCGGCAGCAACAAGCGGTCAACCTGTCCTTCTGAAGGACGGTGTACCCACTGTTCATCTCGCGTTGGCAATCTGCGAAAGAATACCGTGGAACAAATACGATGATCTTGATCCACAGGATGCAGACTCAAGAGTGGTCGCTGAAGCAATCCACACCAAGAGTGTATTGGAGAGCCAGAAGATACTTGCAAGTCACGATATCAAACCCATTTCTATGGCGTCGCGTTATGGCATTAAAGTGCTGCACGTATCTGATACGTGGCTGCGTCCCAAAGAGCCCTCTCCTAGCGATAAAGAGGTGCAGCGACTGAAGCAAAGAGTCGCAGAACTCGAGAAGACTGAGCCAGAGTTGGAAATAAGCGTCAGCCTTGAAGCAAATGCTCCAATTCAGATCCATGCCATCAGTGAATTAAATAGTGATGAGAGGGCAGCACTATCGGGCGCGATACTGCTCCGCAATCCAAAACCCAAACGGCCAAATGCCTTTGCATTTCAGCAAAGTATGTCGGCATGGAACGATGATTATGTTTCTGATGAAGATTACGCGGCGTTCGCCGAGAAGGTGGTTCCCCAGTTCGTAGATTCGTATCCGAAATTGCTCGAACAGATGTATGGCCAAGTTCCCATAAAGATTACGGTCAAGAACCGCGGGAACATTCAGGCTGAGAACCTCATCATTAAAGTACGCATCCTCTCAGGCTGGTTAAACCAGAAAATCATAGTCTTCCCGTATCGCGGGCCATCACTTCCACGTCGTCGGTTGTTTGATCCTCTTCGGTCACTTTCCACAGTTCCTATGGCTTGGAAAGCGGGTAAGCACGATATGCATATCGCCGTAGAGCCAGAACGAAACCCTTTTATGGAAGTGCATTGTGAGGACTTTCGACATGGGACCGAGTGGACATTTGATGGGGTGCTGTGGTTGGACCCGACCGATCAAGAGGCTTGCACCGTATCCGTGTCATTGACGGCAGCCAATATGCATGGCGAAGTTGTTGAAAATATCTGTGTAGA
Organism: Thiobacillus sp.; assembly: GCA_041750575.1. GTDB lineage: Bacteria > Pseudomonadota > Gammaproteobacteria > Burkholderiales > Thiobacillaceae > Thiobacillus. The sequence continues at coordinate 1,327 of JBGSZD010000370.1, forward strand.
GAAGTCTGTATCAGAAACGCGTGCGAAAGATCTCATTGATCTAAAGTCTGGCTGCTTTCTGAAACAACCCATTGTTCAGAACAGAATAGAGGATGCTTTCGGGCGGAAGGAGTTCAAAGAACTTGAATTTTATAAGGACGAAAATGGGTAGCTCCGATGTCCGCTTCGAGCTTCCCTACAACGCACTCTAGTGCCTGCTTTGGATTATCCCCGCCCGCCAAGAATATTCTCACCATGCCTCCCCTCACCCTCGTCATCGGCAACAAGAACTACTCGTCCTGGTCGATGCGGCCCTGGCTAGTGTTGCGCCACGCTGGCATTCCCTTCGAGGCGGTGCGCATTCCGCTGTACGTGACGGGGTCGGAAATCGAACTGGCGAAGTGGTCGCCTTCGGGCAAGGTGCCGGCGCTGCACGATGGCGACATCCGGGTGTGGGATTCGCTGGCGATCTGCGAGTACCTCGCCGAGCGTTTCCCTGAACATCAACTATGGCCGGCCGATGCGGCGGCGCGGGCGGTGGCGCGCTCGGTGAGCGCGGAGATGCATGCGGGCTTTGGGGCGCTGCGCGAGCACATGTCGATGAACATTCGCGCGCGCTATCCGGGCCAGGGGCGCACGCCGGAATGCCTGGCGGATATCGCGCGCATTCTGGCGATCTGGACGGATTGCCGCGCCCGCTATGGCCGGGGCGGCGATTTTCTGTTCGGGCGTTTCGGCATTGCGGATGCGATGTTTGCGCCGGTGGTGCTGCGATTCCAGACCTACGGGGTGGCGCTGGAAGGCACGGCGGGCGCCTATGCCGGGGCGATTCTGGCACTGCCGGCCCTGCAGGAATGGGTGGCGGACGGTGTGGCGGAAATCGAACGGATTGAAAAATTCGAGCGCGAGGCGTAAAACCGGGGCAATTCGGGGTTGCGCGATTCGCGTCGGCAGGCCGATAATCCATGCGGTGTTCAGGGGATGGCCTGTTTGCGGATGGGCCGGCGCCGCTTGAACGCTTGTGGCACTCCGTTTTCACAACCCACTTAAAGGACCTACATGAACAAATCCGAATTGATTGACGTCGCCGCTACCGAAGCCGACATCAGCAAGGCCGCCGCAGGCAAGGCGCTGGACGCCCTCCTCGCAGCTGTCGTCAAGGCCGTGGCAAAAGGCGATACCGTGACCCTCGTCGGTTTCGGCACCTTCAAATCCAGCAAGCGCGCCGCTCGTACCGGCCGCAACCCGCAGACCGGTGCGGAACTCAAGATCGCGGCGACGACTGTGCCGCGCTTTACGGCAGGTGCCGGCTTCAAGGCTTCCGTTGCTGGCAAGAAAGCCGCCAAGAAGAAGTAATGCAGCAAACGCCGGGCATGGTGCAACCCTGAGGGGTGCCATGCCCGCGCATCAGTCAAGTCTCCGCGCTACCCGCTTGCCGAAAACAGGCTACGCGCCGACATACACCCCACTTTAAGAATGCCGCGATGGGCCGCCGGGACCACTATCACGTCTATGTGATCGAGCTCAGTAGTGTCCGGTTAAATTGAGCCGCACAGGCTGTGAAGCCACTATCGATGCGGGTTTTGAGCGATTCATGGGTGTCCACGATTTGAATTTCAATTTGCACATTTGCGATGCTTCCGGGTTTGATGAACCTGGAGT
>JBGSZD010000371.1:0-3203 GCA_041750575.1 Thiobacillus sp.
CTTTGTTACAGATATTGTCGGTCTCGGTTTTCGAGAAAACCCTTATTTCATGCGCCCTGCAGCCAGACACCACCAGAAGCATTCCGCTGCCACCAGATAACCAACTGATTTTGTTTGATTTTTAACCGGACACTACTGAGGGCAGACAGGTTCGCATTGACCGCATATCACGCAGGGCCGCAGGAGTAATTCCGCTTCCTGGCCCAGATCGGTATCGCGGTATTTTTCGGCCAGCTCGATTTGCATTTGAGGGTTCCAGGTAGCAACACACGATCGACGTGGGTAATACGCAAGGCGGCTCGACGATTCGCCATCGTTACAGACTATGCCCGGACAAAGCGCGTTGTCCAAGACCTTATTCCGATCACGTCAATAGAAGCAAGTTATGTATTTCGTGCCGTAATTTCAATGGCTGATCCACCGGCTGTCGCGGAGTCGCAGCGGCAATTTCCTGGGCAGCTACATGGTGCTGCGGGCGATCTGTCAAACCCCGCTGGAAAATTCTCCTTGAAACCTGTCTGGACCGTACTAGTCTGTACCGATTGGTACAAAATATGGAGAGCCAACCATGTCCGAACGCCCGCCCCTCCCGCCTTTCACCCCGGAAACCGCAGTACAGAAGGTCCGCATGGCCGAGAACGCCTGGAACGCGCGCGACCCGATAAAGGTTTCTCTTGCCTATACTGAGGACAGCCGCTGGCGCAACCGTGGTGAGTTTCTGCAAGGACGCGAAGCCATCGTGGCCTTCCTCGAGCGCAAGTGGGCGCGCGAGCTCGACTATCGCCTGATCAAAGAGCTGTGGGATTTTCGCGAGAATCGCATCGCGGTCAGATTCAAATACGAATGGCATGACGATACCGGCAACTGGTTTCGTGCGCATGGCAACGAACTCTGGGAATTCGACGAGCGTGGCTTGATGCGCCGGCGCGAAGCCAGCATCAACGATGTGCCTATCCTGGCGTCCGAGCGGAAGTTCCACTGGGACCAGGGCCCCCGGCCCGAAGGCCATCCCGGCCTCACGGAGCTGGGCTTCTAGTTTGTGGTGCGCAAACTCGCCGAACGTGGCGACGTGATCCCGGTCCTGGCGGAGATTTTTCGGGAGCATGGCTTTGCGGGCACCAGCTTGTCAGTGATCACCGACAGAACCGGGCTGGGCAAAGGGAGCCTGTATCACTTCTTCCCCAACGGAAAAGAGGAAATGGCCAAGGCGATCCTGGACGATGTGGCGGGCTGGTTCGAGGCGAACGTCTTCGCGCCGTTGCGTGAAAGCGAAGACCCGGCTGCGGGGATCGACCACATGTTCAAGGCAGTTGTCCTGTTTTTCCAGTCCGGCAGGCGGGTCTGCCTGGTGGGCAGCTTCGCGCTGGACGATACGCGCGATCGCTTCGCTTCAGAGGTCCAGTCCTATTTCGCCGCCTGGACCGGGGTACTCGCCGCCACCCTGAAACGCAGCGGATTCGGTGCAAAGGCCGCGCGCGAGACGGCCGAGGACGTCGTCGCGGGTATTCAAGGTGCGCTGGTTCTTGCCAGGGCCCAGGACGACCCCGCTGTGTTCGCGCGCGCCATGAAGCGCCTGCAGCAACGAGCCCGGGTTGCTTACGCTGATTGAGGCCGTGTCAAATCGCGTAGCCGAGAATCTTCCCATGGAAGCAAAGTCCCAAAGCGGGAAAAAGTGATGGATTCAGCCACCGAAATGCGCTGAGCACCCGGACATCGACATGCGTCCAGGCTGGTCACTTGGGCGGGCGTCACACCGATGCCGCGATGGTTTCAGCTAGGCAACCTTGGCGCAGGTGGATTCTTCGTCCCGGAGAGCACCGGGCCTCCGGCTTCGGCTGCAATCGCCGATGCCTCGCAAACGCCATCAGCGCAGCCCGAGTCGGGTTGGCCGCGGGCACACGCATCGGCCAGTGGGCAGGGTCTGTAGCGGTGAATGGTGGGTTTCACCTGACACCGGCTGGCGGTCCACTCCGCCGCCAATTCCCCAAAAGCCCGACAGGCCGGACTCTGGTTCGAACCTTTGCGGCAGATCAGGGTAATCGTGTGGCGGGGCAATTCCGGCAACAGGGGAATCGAGTAAAGCCCATGCTGCGAGCAGGCAATGGTGACGGGAAGAATCGTGGCGAGCCGGCCGAGCCGCACGATTTCGACGATCACGCTGAGCGAGGTGGCTTCCATCGCGATGGGCGGCATGATGCCGTGTTCAAGGCAATACAGGTCGATATGGCGCCGCAACGCATAGTCGGTGTTGAACAGCACCAGCGGCATCTGCTCCAGCGCATGTTTGCTCAGCGGCCCATGCTGTCCTGCAAGCGGGTGATCCTCGCCGACGGCAAGACTGAGCGTCTCGATAAACAGGATGTGGCTGTCGATGTCGTCCGAACTTTCCTCGGTCGAGAGCGTGCTGCTGAAGGCGATCCCGATATCGACACGGTCGGCGGCGAGCGCTTCCTTGATGTCGTTCTGCGGCATTTCCAGCGTGCTCACGGTGATGCCGGGATAGCGGGCGTTGAACTGTTCCAGCAACGGGGTGGTCAGGAAATCGGTGATCGGCGTCATCCCCAGGCGGAGCGATCCGCGGCTCAGATCCTGCAGTTCATGAATGGCGCGCGTTGCCGCGTTCAGTTCTCCCAGCGCGCGGCGCGCATAGTGCAAATAGACTTCGCCGGCCGCTGTCAGCCGCACGGTCCGTCCTGACCGGTCGAGCAATTGCACGCCCAGCAAATCTTCCAGCTGCTTGATCTGTTGCGACAGCGTCGGCTGCGAGACGCATAGCACCTCGGCTGCCCGCGTGAAACTGTGGTGTTCGGCCACCGCAAGCAGATAGCGGACGGAGCGCGGAAAGACAATGTTGCGTTCCATAGCCAATCCTTATAGTTCTAATCGGAATTTAGTCTTGGAAAACTATAGTCGTTTGGTCCATTGTTGTGAACAAGGATTTGAGCAAAGGTTCAGGCGATTAGCGCGGTAGTACCAATGTGCCGTTCGTCGTTGCCGGACCGTTCCCGATTTCAAGTTGCTGTCCGGCAGGTGCCGGGCAGCAAGGTTTTTAGTGAGTGCATCAAAGGAGGAAACACCATGCATATTGAACCAGGTATTGTCGAAGGCGCCAAAATGACACTGAGCTATGGTACGGCGATAGCCGTATTTGCCTATACAGCGAAGCAGGCATTGGGCACGGTCAGGAAGGACGGGGCCATTTC
>JBGSZD010000372.1:0-2178 GCA_041750575.1 Thiobacillus sp.
CAGGCGGCGATGGGCGCCGTGCCGGACACCGCGATGCGTTCCGCAGCCACCGACAGTGGTCAGGTGATCCGCGTAGGCGACGACAAATTCGTGCTGTCGGTTGCGCCCGAGCGCGCCGCTGCCGTATGGCAAATCCTGCGCCAATCGGCCACCCCGGTCGGGGCGCCCGTGTGGGACTGGCTGCGGCTCAACGCCGGCATACCGATGATCGTCGCCGCGACACAGGAGCAGTTCGTGCCGCAGATGGTCAATCTCGAAGTCATCGGCGGTGTCAGCTTCCAGAAGGGCTGCTACCCCGGCCAGGAAATCGTCGCGCGCAGCCAGTATCTGGGCAAACTCAAGCGCCGCATGTTTCTGGCGCACGTGGATGCCGAGGCTGCGCCCGGCGACAGTCTGTACAGCGCCGACATCGCGGGCCAGGCCACCGGCACCGTGGTCAATGCGGCCCCCGCACCCAGTGGCGGCTACGATGTGCTGGCCGTCGCCCAGGTCGAAAGCGCGAACACGCAGATCCTGCATCTGAAGGCCGCCGACGGCGCCGCGCTAAGCCTGAAGCCGCTACCCTACGCGCTGCCCGAGTAGGTGCGGCGCGCCTACGTCTATTACCGTATCGATCCTGCGCAACCAGCCTTGGCCGCCCTCCGGATCGACGCGCTACTGATCGCGATGGCAGAGCATTGCGGCCAGCCGCCGCACCGCCTGAACCGTTGTGACGACCCGCTCACCTGGATGGAAATTTACGAAGACATTGCCGATTTCGCGGCATTTTCAGCAGCCTTGAACGCGGCCGTGCAGGCTTTCGACTGTCAGTCGTTCACCCAGGGCGAGCGCCACCTGGAGTGTTTTTCCTCTGCCAACGCCGCACCATGAAAAAAGCTGGGCATGCCCAGCTTTTTTCCGTAACAGCCGGTTGGCTTACTTTTTCACCATCACTTTCTCCACCCAGCCTTCGCCATCCTGTCCCTGAACGGAAATGAAGCCACCCTGGTCCTTGCCGGTGTAGATGACTTCTTCGCCTTTGCCCATGGTGGAAACCACTTTAGAGGTTTTATTCGGCTGGGCGTAAATCTTCAGACCGGCGATCTTGCCGCTGACCGCATCGCCCTCTTCGAACACGATGCCCGCCTTGGTCGGCTGGCCCGACTTGCCTTTGAGATTGATGTCCTGACGCGCCATTTCCGGATTGCCGCGGATGGAACGCACGATGTTGTTCCAGTTGTCCAGGTAGCTGGCCGCGATGACCTTGCCTTCAGGCGTGCTGGTGTAGGCGCCCAGCCCGCCCGCCGCACCGCCGCCGACCAGCAGGCCGCCCACGCTCCAGTCGGTTTTCTTGGCGTTGCCGGTGGCCGAAGCCAGTTGCAGCGAGGTGCGCGAATCCGCAAGGATCATGGTCGTCTGTGCCGATTTAAACTTGAGGCCGGCCGCAATCAGTCCCGCCGCTGCGCCGAATACGCCCAACCCGCCCAGCATTCCGCCGACACCACCCGAGTCCTTGCTGGAGAACACCGCGTCCGGGGTGAGCACGTAATCTGCTGTCACCATCTGCCCTTTGCCCATGTTTGAGTTTTTACGCAGTTCACCGGACTCAGCCAGTTGGCGCTCCTGCATCAGGTTCTGCATGGCACGGCCGCGCTCCACCAGCACGAAGCAATTGGATTGCTGCACCATCATGCGTATCAGGCCGGTCGGCGATTGCAGGCCGTATTGCAGCAGATGCGAGATCACCGCATCCTGCGGCTCGACCACGGCCAGCGTGCCGTAAGGCTTGTCGCATTTCTCCAGTTCCGCAGCTTCGCCCTGGGCCCCGTCTGGGCCGGCGGATCCGGAAGGCTGACCTTCCTCTTTCTTGTCACCACCCAGTTTGAAATCGAACAGGCCGGCGTATACCGGGTTGATCGCCTGCGTCAGAAACAGGCCAGTGATGAGCGCGCGTGCCATGGCTTTCATGTTTTTCTCCTAGGTTGATTTCTAAAGAATTATAGCCACTTCAGTCGCTTGCATAGCAATGCCGGGCACCTTGGCTTTTTGTCCATACGTCCTCAGTAGTGTCCGGTTAAAAATCAAACAAAATCAGTTGGTTATCTGGTGGCAGCGGAATGCTTCTGGTGGTGTCTGGCTGCAGGGCGCATGAAATAAGGGTTTTCTCGAAAACCGAGACCGACAATATCTGTAACAAAG
>JBGSZD010000373.1:0-3403 GCA_041750575.1 Thiobacillus sp.
ACTTTGTTACAGATATTGTCGGTCTCGGTTTTCGAGAAAACCCTTATTTCATGCGCCCTGCAGCCAGACACCACCAGAAGCATTCCGCTGCCACCAGATAACCAACTGATTTTGTTTGATTTTTAACCGGACACTACTGACCTCGGCGGCGCTCGCAACAGCTGGCAGCGAGATGGCCAGCATAAGCACGCACAATTTCTGTTTGGTCATGGGTTGCTCCATAGGAAAAAATTTACGAGGCTTAATGTAAGCTGATGTTTGGGTTCACACCATTCTTCAATGGTCGGGCGCACCCATACTTTAGTCTGGCCGCCGGGCGGGGCCGCGAGCGGTAGCGGAGTCATGCGATGAAGATACTTATAGCTGACGATCACAGTCTGTTTCGGGAAGGCCTGCAGCATGTATTGGCCGGTCTGGGAGACGACATTCTGTCGTTGCATGCGGCGGATTGCGTGCGTGCGCTTGAACTCGCGGCAGAGCATTCCGATCTCGATCTGGTACTACTCGATCTCAACATGCCGGGAATGAATGGGCTCGACGCGCTGCAAAAATTCTGTGACTGCTTTCCGGCTTTGCCTGTCGTCATACTCTCCGCTTCCACGCGCCGCGCCGACATGCAGCGTGCTCTCGATCTTGGCGCAATGGGCTTCATTCCGAAGGACGCGACCGGTCAGCAGATGATTCAGGCATTGCGGCTGGTATTGGCCGGCGGGGTGGTGGTGCCGCCCGCGCTGGTGCGGTCCGAGGCCGGGGACTGGCGCGCCACGCTGACGGAGCGCCAACGCGATGTGATGGAACTGTTGGCGCGCGGCCATGCCAACAAGGAAATTGCGCGCGCGTTGGGTCTGGCGGAAGCCACGGTCAAAATGCACGTTACGGCGATCATGAAGTTACTGGGTGTGAGCAACCGTACCCAGGCGGTGCTGGCCACGCAGCGGCTTCACCTCCACAAATAGAAATAGCGCGGCTCAGGTCGACTCGCAGGACAGACGGGCGCTCGCTGCACGCCGCACGCTCATGACAAAGGCGTGCAGCTTGGCCGGAGGGACCGGTTTGTGCAGCAGTTGCAGACCGCTTTCTTTCAGTTCCCGCAAAGGTGCGACGGCAACATCCCCTGTAACGATGATGCCGGGGCACAACCCGTGGCGCACGCGCAGCGTTCGAATCGCATCGAGGCCCGTGTGTCCGCCTTCCAGCCGGTAATCCGCGATGACGCCGTCCGGTGCGTTGTCGCCGAGCTGTCTCAAGGCGTCGTCCAATGTGGCGACAGCCAGCACGTCACATCCCCAGTGTTCGAGTGCCGTGCGCGTGCTTTCGCGCACATCGATATCGTCATCGATAACCACGATGCGTACCGGATGCGCGGCGAGCAACGGCCTTGCGCTTTCGGCTGCGCCTGCAGTACGGATTTCCATAAGCTGGCCCAGCGGAACACTGACTGAGAACGTCGCGCCATGCCCGCGTTGTGAGTCCACGGTGACGTCATGACCGAGCAAGCGTGCCACACGCGCCACGATGGCCAAGCCCAGTCCCAGCCCCAGGCTCCGGTCGCGGCCCGGCGTGTCGACCTGATAGAACTCTTCAAAGATCAGGCGCTGCTGTGTTGCGTCGATCCCGATGCCGGTATCGGAAACGTCGAATCGGAGGCTCTCTCGCTGAGCGACCGCAGTCAGCCGGATCTCTCCATGTTCCGTATAGCGGATCGCGTTCGACAGGTAATTGCGCAGAATTTGTTCGAGCAGCGCCGGATCGCTGTACACCACTGCGTCGCATGCTGGGATCACAAGGTGCAGCCGTTTGTTCTCGGCGTCGACCGCAAAGTCGTTGGCGAGCCGGTCGAGCAGCGGTTGCACGGCGAACGATTCGCGCTCGGGCACCAGCGTTCCCGCCTCCAGTTTGGAAATGTCGAGCAATGCGTTGAACAGACTTTGCAGCGTATCGACCGAGCGCCTGATCTTGCCGACGAAGTCGCGCACGCGCTGCGCATCGGTTGCATCGTCCAGCAGCGAAACATACAAGGTCAGCGCGTGCAGGGGTTGGCGAAGGTCGTGGCTGGCCGCCGCCAGAAAACGCGATTTGGCGACGTTGGCTTGTTCCGCTTCGTTTTTCTGTGCACTAAGTTCCTCGACCAAGTCAAGATTCTCGAAACGCAGTCGCCACGACTCGGCCAGCGAGCGACTGATGTTGTGAGCGAAGAAAGTCAGGGCACTGATATAACCCAGCGTCATCAGCCCGAGTCCGATGTGTACGGGCTCGTCGGACCACAGCAGCCGGATCGCGATCGGCAGCATCGAGATCGGAAAATAGGCAAGGAAGGCCGGCATGTAGGCCGTGAGGGATGAAATCGCGCCAGCGCCCATGCCGACCAGGATGAACAGCACGAACAACTGGTATTCGAGTGAATGCGAGAAGAACATGACGCCCGCCAACCCCCACAGCACACCGGACAGGCCAGTGCCGACCAGGAAAAAGTGGCAGTGCCTGGCAGTCGTCAGCGGGGTAGCGTGCCACCGGTAATGCAGATAGAAAATACCGCGCAGCAGCAGCATGGCCAGCATGGCGATGGCCCATATCTTCAGCGCCGGGCCCGGGAAAAGGCTGTGCAGCGTGGCGACCATTACTCCCCCGACCAGCAGATGCACGACCATGATGGGCGGTAGCGCGCGATGCAAGGCGCGCACTTGCTCGCGCAGGACACGCGGATCAGGATGCGGCGTTGTCGTCGGTGCCGCGGCGGACCCTCCGCTCTCGCACATCCGGGGCAGGCATGCAGATGGAAGGCTTCCAGCCTCTGAGTTGGCGTTTCCCCTCTCCAAGCGACCTTCTCCCTGAGCTTGTATCGGCGCTTAGAATTGCAGCATTTTTACGCGTGCGCAACTTGGCAATGGGCTCACCGCGGTTGGCTCCGGGCTGAACTACCCCATTTTTGTGCCTGACGGATTCACACTGCGGTTTGCAATGCCGCCTGCATCGCCTGCTCGCTCACCGGGTAGGCCAACACCGCATGGATGGGAAACAGTTCCAGCAGTTTGCCGATATGCGGCTCTTCACGCGGATGCATGAACACGATCACCTTCGCCTGCGGCGCAAAGCGTTGCAGGGTGCGGATCGTGACGTCCAGGTTCGAGACGTTTGCGCCGGCGTAGTTGTTGCCCCAGCCGTAGACGAATTCCCCGACGAAGAAATCCGGCGGCTGCTTTTGCAATGCCCGATGGAGATTGCGCGCTGTGTCGAAGCGCTCCGCCACGATGCCCAGCTTCTGGTACAGCGCACTGAAGTCGGGCGGGAAGGGGGATTCGATCAGGGAGAAAAGTGTTGGCATGCTGCGGGCGTTTACATCGGAACGCGTTGATTATCGTCCTGACAGGCTCGCGCAGGAAATGGGGCATGCGCTTTTATTTCC
>JBGSZD010000374.1:0-3465 GCA_041750575.1 Thiobacillus sp.
TTTGTTACAGATATTGTCGGTCTCGGTTTTCGAGAAAACCCTTATTTCATGCGCCCTGCAGCCAGACACCACCAGAAGCATTCCGCTGCCACCAGATAACCAACTGATTTTGTTTGATTTTTAACCGGACACTACTGACCGCCAGCAAATGTTCAATGCCATACGCCTTTGCGCTTTCCAGCACCGGCAGGCTGTCGTCGACGAACAGCGTGCGGGTCTTGTCGAAAGGCTCGATGCCCTGCAGGCCCGGCCAGAAATCCGGATGTTCCTTGGGTATCCCGATCTGGTGCGACGAGATCAGCGCATCGAAATACGCGTCAAGTCGGGTTTCGCGCATTTTCAGGCCGAGGCTCTTGGGGTGGGCGTTGGTCACCATGACGACGCGGCGGCCGGAACCACGCAGCGCTTTCAAAAACGCCGGCACGTCGGGACGGACGGCGATGAGGTGAACGACTTCTTCCTTCAGTTGCACGATGTCGAGCGCGAGTTCGCTGCTCCAGAAATCGATGCAGTACCAGTTGAGCGTGCCGGCGTGGCGGTCGTAGTGGGCGTTGAGGTGCGCGCGGGCGACGGCTTCGTCCAACCCGTGATATTCGGCGTAGCGGCGCGGCATGTGCTCGCGCCAAAAGTGGTTGTCGAAGTAGAGATCGAGCAGGGTGCCGTCCATGTCGAGGAAGACGGTGTCGATACGGGTCCAGTCAATCATTGCAAGGCCTCCATGTGGGCGACGGCGCAGCGACCCAGCGCATCGAGGTCGTAGCCGCCTTCGAGCACGGAGACGACACGGCCTTGCGCGTGGCGGTCGGCGAGCGCGCAGAGTTCGCGGGTGATCCAGGCGTAGTCGGCTTCGAGGAGGTTCAGGCCGCCGAGCGGGTCGTCGCGATGCGCGTCGAAACCGGCGGAGATGTACACGAGTTCGGGCTTGAATGCTTCCAGCGCGGGCAGAAAATCGCGTTCGATGGCGGCGCGGAATATTTTTCCATCCGCCCCGGCTGGCAGCGGCGCAGCGATGAAACCGGCGTGTGGCTCGGACCCGCTGTAGGGATAGAACGGGTGGCGGAAGCTGGAGCACAGCAGCACGCGCGGTTCGTTGCTAAAGATGTCCTCGCTGCCATTGCCGTGGTGTACGTCGAAATCGACCAGCGCGACGCGCTGCAAGCCGTAGGTGGCGAGCGCGTGATGGATGCCGATGGCGACGTTGTTGAACACGCAGAAACCCATCGCGCGGTCGGCTTCTGCATGATGCCCAGGCGGACGCACATTGCAGAAGGCGCGTTGCGCTTCGTCCGTCATCACGGCGTCGACCGCACGCACGACGGCACCGCTTGCTGCCAGTGCGGCATCCCAGCTGAACAGGTTGAGGCCGGTGTCGGGGTCGAGCCAGGCAACCCCGCTTCTTGGCGTGGCGTTGCGCACGCGGTCGATGTGCGCACGGGTATGCGCGCGCGCCAGTTGTTCGAGGGTGGCGTGCGGCGGGTGGATTTCCAGCAATTCGCCGAACCACGACGCGGCACGCAGGGCGGTATCGATGGCCTGCTGCCGCTTGGGCGATTCGGGATGCCAGGGGCCGACGTCGTGTTTGAGACAGTCGGCGTGCGTCAGGTAGGCAACACGCTTCACAACTTCAGAACAACTGATCCTTGGACACACCGCGCCGCCGCAGCAACTGCCGCAGGATGCGCAGCGATTCCATCTGGATCTGCCGCACGCGTTCGCGCGTGACCTGCAGTTCCAGCGCCAGGTCTTCCAGGGTGCAGGCTTCGCAGTTGTTGAGGCCGAAGCGGCGTTCGATCACCCAGCGCTGCTTGTCGTTGAGCTGGGTCAGCCATTCGTGGACGTGCTGCTCGATCTCTTCGAGCTGCAGCATTTCGTCCGGCAGGTGGGCGTTGTCGTCGGCGATGGCCTCGCCCAGCGACAATGTGGGATCGATGTCGAGCGGTGCATCGAGCGAAGCCGCTCTTTCATTGAGCTGCATGATGCGGCGCACGTCCTCGACCGGATGGCCGGTCAGCGCGGCGATGTCGTCGGACGTGGCATCGTTGACCCCGTGGGTTTCCAGATGGCGTTGCGCGCGCAGATAAATGTTGAGTTCCTTGATGATGTGCACCGGCAGGCGGATGGTGCGCGACTGGTTCATGATCGCCCGCTCGATGTTCTGGCGAATCCACCAGGTGGCGTAAGTGGAAAAGCGGAAGCCGCGTTCGGGGTCGAATTTTTCCAGCGCGTGGATCAGGCCGAGGTTGCCCTCTTCCACCAGGTCGAGCAGGGTGAGGCCGCGATTGGCGTAGTGCTTGGCGATGTTCACCACCAGCCGCAGGTTGCGCTCGATCATGGTCTGGCGCGCTTCGAAATCGCCCTGCACGACACGTCGCGCCAGCGCCGCTTCCTCGGTGGCGGTGAGCAGCGGCGCCTGACCGATCTCGTTGAGATAGAGCTGGGTGACGTCGACCTGCGGCTCGTCGAGGATGGCCGCCGCCAGCTCCTCGCTGGTGTCGGCCGCCGGATGCTCGGGCTCGGCATCCTCAGGCATCAGCTCTTCTGGTTCGTCGCTGGGGTCGGTGCTCATGAGCGCTCCGGCAGATAAGTCAGGGGATCGAGCGGTTTGCCATACCGGCGGATTTCAAAATGCAGTTTGACACGGTCGGCGTCGCTGTCGCCCATCAGGGCGATTTTCTGGCCGGCGGCCACGGCGTCGCCTTCCTTCACCAGGATGGTCTCGTTGTGCGCATACGCCGACAGGTACTCGCCCGGGTGCTTGACGATGAGCAGGCGGCCGTAGCCGCGCAGGCCGCTGCCGCTGTACACCACCTTGCCGGGCGCCACTGCCTTCACCGGCACATTGCGTGGACCGACGATGTCGATACCCTTGCCGCCCGCCGCACCGAAACGGCCGATCAGTTTGCCCTCGGTCGGCCACAGCCAGTTATCAACCGTGGCGCTCGCGACAGCGGGTGCGGGTGTCGGGGCAGCGACCGTCGGTTTGACCTCTGGGGTGGCTGGATGGGGCTTGGCCACGGGCGGCGTCACAACCGCCACGGTCGGCGCACCCGACACTTGCGCCCAATTGGTTGGGGAATACGCCAGCAATACCGCTTGCGGCGTATTGAGCAACGGGGGTTCCACCAGGGCGCGCGCACTCGGCTCCGGCACCTCTTCAAGCGGCTTCAGTTCCACCGCGCCGGACGGCGGCGTCAGCCGCAGCACCTGTCCGACCAGGATGCGATCGACCGATCCGAGCTTGTTCCAGCTGGCGATCTCGCGGTAATCGAGGTTGTTGGCGAAGGCGACAGCGTAGAGCGTTTCGCCGCGCTGCACCGTGTGCAGACCGTTGGTTGAAGCGGTGATTTGCGGCGTGGCGGCACGCGTGGGTTCGGGTTTGGATTCGGATTTGGTCACCACCACGGGCGCAGGGCTGCGCCCCAGTATCCGGTCGCTCACCGGCGCCGGGCCGGGTGCGCTGCAGGC
>JBGSZD010000375.1:0-4944 GCA_041750575.1 Thiobacillus sp.
CTACGACCACGGTGACCATGACGGAGCATCGTCCGGTGCCGCATCCGGCACATGGCGGCAAGGGAATGACCATGCCGCGCCTGGGACGACGTATCCTCTCCAGGATGCCGACGTTCCTCCTACTGGCGATGCTGGCGGTCCCCCTGACGGCCGTCGAGAGCGTCACCATTGCCGTGACCGGGATTGCCACCGCTTACATGGACTCCATTCCCATTGTGGTCGTCACCGGCCAGGTGCCGACACCGGCGATCGGGTTGGATGCGTTCCAGGAGGTCGACACCGTCGGTATCACGCGTCCCTGCGTCAAGCACAACTTCCTGGTCAAGGACGTGAAAGACCTGGCAGCGACGATGAAGAAAGCGTTCATCATCGCTGCCACTGGCCGCCCCGGTCCGGTGGTGGTCGACGTGCCCAAGGACGTGACTGCCCACATCACGGACTTTGAGTATCCGGCTACGGTCGAGATGCGTTCCTACAACCCGGTGGTCAAGGGCCACAGTGGGCAGTTGAAGCGCGCAGTGCAGATGCTGCTGGAAGCCAAGCGGCCGATGATCTACGCCGGCGGCGGCGTGGTGCTGGGCGATGCCTCCGAACAACTCGTCGAGGTGACGCGCCTGCTGGGCTTCCCCGTTACCAATACGCTGATGGGACTGGGCGGCTATCCCGCCACCGACAGGCAGAATCTCGGCATGCTGGGCATGCATGGCACCTACGAAGCCAACATGGCGATGCAACATTGCGATGTGCTGCTGGCGGTGGGCGCGCGATTCGACGACCGCGTGATCGGAAATCCCGCGCACTTTGCGCGCGAGCAACGCCGCATTATTCATATCGATATCGATCCGTCGTCGATTTCCAAGCGCGTCAAGGTCGACGTGCCCATCGTCGGCGACGTGAAAAACGTGCTGGCCGAGATGCTGGGTTTGCTGAAGCAAGCCAAGGACAGACCTGATCCGGCCGCTCTGAATACCTGGTGGACGCAGATCGAATTGTGGCGCTCGAAGAACTGCCTCAAGTACAACACGCAGAGCCCCATCATCAAGCCGCAATACGTGGTGGAAAAACTGTGGGAAGTGACCAAGGGCGATGCCTACGTGACGTCCGATGTGGGTCAGCACCAGATGTGGGCTGCGCAGTATTACAAGTTCGACAAGCCGCGCCGCTGGATCAACTCCGGCGGCCTCGGCACCATGGGTGTCGGCCTGCCGTATGCCATGGGTGTGCAGCTTGCTTTTCCTGATGCGCAGGTGGCCTGCATCACCGGCGAATCGAGCATTCAGATGTGCATCCAGGAACTCTCGACCTGCAAGCAGTACCGCATCCCGGTCAAGATCGTCACGCTCAATAACCGCTACATGGGCATGGTGCGGCAGTGGCAGGAGTTCTTCTACGGCAGCCGCTACGCCGAGTCCTACATGGAATCGCTGCCCGACTTCGTCAAGCTCGCCGAAGCCTACGGCCATATCGGCATGCGCATCGACAAGCCGGAAGACGTCGAGGCTGCGCTGAAGGAAGCCTTCTCGCCCGCGTTGAAGGAACGTCTGGTGTTCATGGACTTCCAGACCGACCAGACCGAGAACGTCTTTCCCATGGTGGAAGGCGGCAAGGGCTTGTCCGAAATGATTCTGGCGGAGGAGCTCTGACATGCGCCACATCATTTCACTGCTGATGGAAAACGAAGCGGGTGCGCTGTCGCGCGTCGCCGGGCTGTTCTCGGCACGGGCCTACAACATCGAGTCGCTCACCGTTGCGCCGACCGAGGACGCCACCCTGTCGCGCATGACTATCGTCACCAAAGGCTCGGAAGAGGTCATCGAACAGATCACCAAGCAGCTGAACAAGCTGGTCGACGTGATCAAGGTGATGGACCTGACCGAAGGCCGCCACATCGAGCGTGAGCTGATGCTGGTCAAGGTCAAGGCGGTGGGTGCGGGGCGCGAAGAAATGAAGCGTACCGCCGACATCTTCCGTGGCCGCATCATCGACGTCACCGACGCGACCTACACCATCGAATTGACCGGCGCCGGCTACAAGCTCGACGCTTTCCTGGAGGCGATCGATCCCGCTTTCATCATCGAAACCGTGCGTACCGGCGCGTCTGGCATCGGACGCGGCGAGCGTAGCCTCAAAGTTTGAAACAGCGCAGTCTCAAAGTCTGATTTTTTATTTCGCTTTTTTTATTTATCTGTCTGGGAATTCACCATGAAAGTTTTTTACGACAAGGACGCCGACCTTTCCCTCATCAAGAAGCGCAAGGTCGCCATCATTGGCTACGGTTCGCAGGGCCACGCCCACGCCAACAATCTGAAGGACTCCGGTGTCAAAGTGACCGTCGGTCTGCGCAAGGGCGGCGCGTCTTGGGACAAGGCCAAGAAGGCCGGTCTTGACGTGAAGGAAATTGGCGACGCCGTGAAAGCAGCCGACTTCGTGATGATCCTGATTCCCGACGAGCTGATGGCGGGTACGTATTACAGCGACATTGAACCTAACCTGAAAAAAGGCGCAACACTCGCCTTCGCCCACGGCTTCAACGTGCACTACAACCAGATCACCCCGCGCGCCGACCTCGACGTTGTGATGATCGCCCCCAAGGGCCCCGGCCATCTGGTGCGTTCGACCTACACCCAGGGTGGCGGCGTCCCCTCGCTGATCGCGGTATACCAGGACAAGTCCGGCAAGGCGCGCGATCTCGCGCTGTCGTATTCCTGCGCTAACGGCGGCACCAAAGGCGGCGTAATCGAAACTTCGTTCCGCGAAGAAACCGAAACCGACCTGTTCGGCGAGCAGGCTGTGCTGTGCGGCGGTTGCGTCGATCTGGTGAAAGCCGGCTTCGAGACGCTGACCGAAGCGGGATATGCGCCGGAAATGGCCTACTTCGAGTGTCTGCACGAACTGAAGCTGATCGTCGATCTGATGTACGAAGGCGGCATCGCCAACATGAACTACTCGATCTCCAACAACGCAGAATACGGCGAATACGTGACCGGCCCCAAGGTCATCAACGCGCAATCCAAGGCCGCGATGAAGGAGTGCCTGGACAACATCCAGAACGGCAACTACGCCAAGCAGTTCATCCTCGAAGGCCGTACCAACTACCCCGAGATGACCGCGCGTCGCCGCCTGAACGCCGAGCATCCGATCGAAATCGTCGGCGCCAAGCTGCGCGCGATGATGCCCTGGATCAGCAAGAACAAGCTGGTCGATCAATCCAAGAACTAAAGGGGAGGGCGTGTTGGGGGAGCGTGTACGGCTTTGCCGGCAGAACTCCTCCTTCCCCTGCCGTTAGTTTGTCGGTCCTCTTCCTGGCTCTGGTTCCCTCATATGTGTCTTGGTGTTGCACCGCCTAAACATGGCGCGCAAGCGCGATTCCCCATCATCGCCCGCGAAGGCTGGTGGGTTCTGCTGGCGGCATTTGCGGCCGCATTGATTGCGACCTGGCTTGTCGGCTGGTGGTCGATCCCGCTCTGGATTTGGGCTGTCTTCGCACTGCAGTTTTTCCGTGATCCGGTGCGTGTTCCGCCCGTCGACGTCGACGCGGTAATCTCGCCGGCCGACGGCCGCATCGTCGCGGTGGAGAAGGTCAACGATCCGTATCTGAAACGCGAGGCGTTGAAGATCAGCGTGTTCATGAACGTGTTCAACGTGCATTCGAACAAGAGCCCGGTCGATGGCGAGGTCAAGGGCCGCTGGTATACGCCGGGCAGTTTCGTCAACGCCGACCTCGACAAGGCCTCCACCGAAAACGAACGCAACGCGATCTGGATACAGACCGCGCGCGGCGATGTCACCTCGGTGCAGATTGCCGGACTGATCGCGCGGCGCATCCTGTGTTACGTGCGCACCAGCGACAAACTGGTGCGCGGCCAGCGCTACGGCTTCATCCGCTTCGGTTCACGGGTGGACGTTTATCTGCCGACTACTGCGCGTGCCGAAGTGTCGATTGGCCAGAAAGTGACCGGCGGGCGTACCATACTGGCACGTTGGTAAACGCTGCCCTCCATGCTCGAATTCCATCACAGCAAAACCGAAATGAGGCGCCCGCGGATGCGTGATCGCGGCATCTACCTGTTGCCCAACCTGTTCACCACCGGCGCGCTGTTTGCCGGTTTTTATGCCGTGGTGCAGGCGATGAACGGCCGCTTCGAGCATGCGGCCGTCGCCATTTTCATCGCCATGGTGCTCGACGGGCTGGACGGCCGCGTCGCCCGCATGACGCATACGCAAAGCGCCTTTGGCGCCGAGTACGACAGCCTGTCCGACATGGTGTCGTTCGGCGTCGCGCCTTCGCTGGTGATCTACGAATTCGCCCTGCAGGGCATGGGCAAGCTTGGCTGGATCGCCGCCTTTGTCTATTGTGCCGGTGCAGCCCTGCGGCTGGCGCGCTTCAACACCCAGCTCGACGTTGTCACCGACAAACGCTTTTTCCAAGGCATGCCCAGCCCGTCGGCTGCGGCACTGATCGCCGGGTTTGTCTGGGTGATGGTCGAGTATGGCGTGGTGGGCCAGGACGTGCGCTGGTTGGCCACAGGGATCGCGCTGTTCGGGGGCCTCACCATGGTCAGCAACTTCCGCTATTACAGCGGCAAGGAAATCAACCTCAGGAAAAGCGTGCCGTTCTTCGTCATCCTGCTGGTGGTGCTGGCCTTCATCCTGGTGTCGACCAGCCCGCCGGAAGTGTTGTTCGGCGTGTTCGTCCTGTATGGCTTGTCGGGCTACGTTGATGCGCTGATGCAACGGCTGCGACGCAAAAAACCGACTGATGCGTCCACCCCCTTGCAGAGCGACGAAAAATAGATAGAATTTAGACCAGTAGTGTCCGGTTAAATTGAGCCGCACAGGCTGTGAAGCCACTATCGATGCGGGTTTTGAGCGATTCATGGGTGTCCACGATTTGAATTTCAATTTGCACATTTGCGATGCTTCCGGGTTTGATGAACCTGGAGT
>JBGSZD010000376.1:0-3461 GCA_041750575.1 Thiobacillus sp.
CTTTGTTACAGATATTGTCGGTCTCGGTTTTCGAGAAAACCCTTATTTCATGCGCCCTGCAGCCAGACACCACCAGAAGCATTCCGCTGCCACCAGATAACCAACTGATTTTGTTTGATTTTTAACCGGACACTACTGAAATTCGACTGGAGTTCACTCCGCGCACGGCGAAGCGTCCAAACTGAAATGCTTTACGTCTGATGGGCGGGGAAACTTGATAAATCGCAAGTTACGCAATTGTAAAAGCGGGCGAAAAAAGGCGTTGCCGCGCAACGCCTTGTGTGTTTCTGGGTCAGCTTACTCTTCCGCGGTCTGCACCCGAGGGCCGTCGACGCGCGCCCGCGAGAATATGCCGCTCCCCGACATCACCCTGGCGCCCAGAATGGCCAAGCCGACGAGTGCAAGATACAGGGCCATGACATCCCCATAAGCCACCGCATTGTTCCAGGGACGCGCCATGCCCAGCCAGGCTGCGAACAGCCAGGATGCCAGCGATGTCCCGCCCAACATGGCAAGCAGCGTGCACCGCGGACTCGACAGGGTCGACAGGCTGCGTCCTCGCTGCAAGGTAGGGAATGCAAAACGATGAAGAAATACGCCGTTGAGCGTCAGCACCGCGACCACGCTGATTTTTGCCCACAATTTCTGGTTGCCGAGATACGTGTCGGGATTCTGGGCATAGCCGATCCAGATCAGCGCCGCTCCTGTCAGCCACAGTGCGGCGAGCGAAACATTCACCAGTCGCTGGGTAGTGGCGAGTCGGGAAAGTGCGCCAGGGCGAAGCGCGAACTCGCGGCCCCGCAACAAGCGCCAGTCAGCGATGAAGATCGAACCCAGCGCCATGCAGGTCGCCAGAAGATGCACGTAGGCAATGGCCATTTTCAACATGATTTCAATGTGTTTTTATATTAGGCAGGGCGAATATAACTGCGCGGAATGGCATTGATTCCGTTCAAATCCAGCCGAACGCAGAAAATTAACGCTTGCTTACGGTTCGCGCCAGCCAATACAACACTCGCAATGCGTACGGCAAGAAAAAAAGGCGCTGCTTTGCAACGCCTTTTTCCGCCCAACCAACGAAATCGCTATTGCGCGGCGAATTCCGCTTCCGGCTTCTTCTCCACCCCTGCGACGGCGCTCATGGTGTCGACGATCACATTGGGCAACGAGGAAATACGCATGAACTGGCCCATGCCCACATCGGGAAACGCCAGCGCGATGCGGAAACGACCGTGCGGCGAGTGCACTTCATTGTCGACGATATAAATCTCGTAAGGCAGCCCGGCGATGTTGTTCTGCATCTCGATTTTCTTGATCCATTCGCCGTCGCCCTGCGCGGTATCGTTCATGCCGACGCCGAATACAGCCAGTTTGCGATCGGGCATCGCGATCTCGTAGATCTTGGCGGTCTTGCCTGCCCCCTTCGCCAGATTGTCGCGCACGGTCTTCAAGGCCTCGGCGAAGCTGCCGTATTCGGCCAGCTTGCTCTTCGACGAATCCAGACGCTCCATGCCGATCATGTAGCGGTAATTGGTCAGGTTGCGCGCGGTTTCGTCGCCGCCCTGCCCCTTGTCCGCGCCCAGCGCACTTTGCAAACGTTCCTGCAATGCCTTGACCGCGGCCTCCTTCTTGTCGAAGGCCTTGCGGAAATAGGCGCGATACCAGTAATCCGGGTTGGTGTAGGCCACGCTGCCGTCGGCCTTCACGCCAACGCGAATCGCCGCGCCCAGCACGGCGTTGCCGCCCACCGATCCGACTTCGTCGAGCATGGCGTCGTCGCTGGCGATCACCACGCCGAAGCCGCTCAGATTTTTGGGGAAATATTTGCCGATCACCTTGAAGCCGCCATTCTTGAGCTTGGCCTCAACCGCCGTGGCCGCGGCCTGAACGGACCCGCCGGCAACCGAGTCGCCCTGAATATAGGGGGCGATCGCCCACACGCTTGTCGAGCAGATGAACAAAGCCCACGCTGAAATCCAACGCAAAATCATAGCCGTCTCCTAATCATTAAAATTATTGAATCCGTTCCATCCTACCATCGGCAGCCATCGCGCGAGCCAGCCACGCTTGGCCGCCCGAAACGCGCTCCGTACCGCTCTAACGCATCGGGCCAACCCTTTCTTGAATTCTTGTGTGCGCGCAGATAAAACCGCTGTGCTCAGAACGCCAGCATCTCGAAATCGTCCTTGCGCGCGCCGCAATCCGGGCAGGTCCAGTTGATCGGCACGTCTTCCCAGCGCGTGCCGGGGGGAATGCCGTCGTCGGGCGCGCCGGCTTCCTCGTTATAAATCCAGCCGCAGATCAGGCACATCCAGCGTTTGTATTCAGGCGTTACGGACATGGGAACGAAGGGAATCAGCTAAAATTGGGACTTGATTCTAAAGCAGTGACGTCATGCCGCCTATTTTCTCCCCCAAACCCACGCCGCCGCTGGTGCTCTGCTTCGCCGCGTCCGACCCGACCGGCGGCGCCGGCATCCAGGCCGACCTGCTGACGCTGGCCAGCATGGGCTGCCATCCGCTGTCGGTGATCACCGCGCTGACGGTGCAGGACACCGCCGGGGTGGACGAGATTCTGGTGATCGACTCCGAGTGGGTGATGGATCAGGCGCGCATGCTGCTGGAAGACGTGCCGGTTGCCGCGTTCAAGCTGGGCATGATGGGCAGTCCCGAGTCGATCGCGGTCATCGCCGAAATCCTCGCCGATTACCCGGACATTCCGGTCATCCTCGACCCGGTGCTGGCGTCCGGCCGCGGCGACGAATTCGCCACCGAGGACATGATCGCGGCGATGCGCGACCTGCTGATACCGCAGACCAGCGTGCTCACCCCCAACAGCCACGAAGCGCGCCGACTGGCGCTGTTCGAATCGGACGAAGACGATCTGGATCTGGCCGCCTGCGCCAAGCACCTGACCGATCTCGGCTGCGAATACGTGCTCATCACCGGCACCCACGAAGCCACGCCGCGCGTGCTGAACAGCCTGTACGACGCCAACGGCCATGTGCAGACCGACGCCTGGGATCGCCTGCCCGGCAGCTATCACGGCTCCGGCTGCACCCTCGCCTCGGCCATCGCCGCTACCCTGGCTTACGGCCAGGACGTGCCCACCGCGGTGCGCGAGGCGCAGAACTTCACCTACGAAACCCTGAAGGCCGCCTTCCGCCCTGGCATGGGGCAATACATTCCCGAGCGTTTCTTCTGGGCACAGGAAGGCCAGACCGAAGGCAATGCCTGAATTTCCTGGCGGCCTCTACGCCATCACCCCCGAAACCGCCGACACCGAACGCCTGCTGATTCAGGTCGAGGCGGCGCTGGCGGGTGGCGTAGCCGCGGTGCAGTACCGCGACAAATCCGGCGACGTCGCGCGTCGCCACGAACAGGCGAGCGAACTGGTCGCGCTGTGCCGCCGCTTCAAGGTGCCGCTGATCGTCAACGACGACCTGCGGCTGGCCGACCTGA
>JBGSZD010000377.1:0-3664 GCA_041750575.1 Thiobacillus sp.
GCACCGGCTACACCGGCGGCGCGGTGCCGCTCACCGACAAGGCCGCGGTGGTCAACACCGAAAAGCTCGAAACGATGAGCGCGGTGGAAATGCTGCATCTGCCCGGCTGCGAATTCGAGGTGCCGACGATCCACTGCGGCGCGGGGGTCGTGACCAAGCGGGTGATGGAAGCGGCCGACGCAGCCGGACGCGTGTTCGCGGTCGACCCCACGTCGGCCGACGCCTCGACCATCGGCGGCAACGTGTCGATGAACGCGGGCGGCAAGAAGGCCGTGCTGTGGGGCACCGCCCTCGACAACCTGGTGTCGTGGAAGATAGTGACGCCGGACGCCGACTGGATCGAAGTCAGTCGCCTCGATCACAATCGTGGAAAAATCCACGACGCGCCGTCGGCCACGTTCGAGATTCGCCGTTTCGCTGCCGACGGCAAAACGCCGAAAGGCTCGCCCGACATTCTCACCATCCCCGGCAGCCGCTTCCGCAAGACCGGGCTGGGCAAGGACGTCACCGACAAATTCCTCGCCGGCCTGCCGGGCATCCAGAAGGAGGGCTGCGACGGCCTGATCACCTCGGCACGCTTCATCCTGCACCGGCTGCCCGCGCACACCCGTACCGTATGCCTGGAATTCTTCGGCAGCGCGCGCGATGCCACGCCGGCGATCGTCGAGATCAAGGACTACTGCGACGCCCACGCCGACATCCTGCTCGCCGGACTGGAGCATCTCGACGCGCGCTACGTGAAAGCCGTCGGCTACGCGACGAAGGCGCCGCGCACCACGCGTCCGAACATGGTGCTGCTGATCGACGTGGTGTCGGACAACGAAATCGCCGTTGGCGAAGCGGCCTCGAAGATCGTCCAGCTCGCCAACGCGCGCGGCGGCGAAGGTTTCATCGCGGTGTCGGCGGAAACCCGCAGGAAGTTCTGGCTCGACCGCGCCCGCACCGCCGCCATCGCCGCGCACACCAACGCGTTCAAGATCAACGAGGACGTGGTGATCCCGCTGCCGCGCCTGGGCGATTACACCGACGGCATCGAACGCATCAATATCGAGCTGTCGATTACGAACAAGCTGAAACTCGCCGATGCGCTGGTGGAATTTTTCGCGGGCGAGCTGCCGCTGCTGCAGGACGATGACACCATCGCTGACCCGGATAAGGTGATGGAGAAGCAGGCGCAGGCGCAGGCACTCATCGCCACTGTGCGCCAACGCTGGGCAGACTATCTGGCGAATCTCAACGCACCGTTTGCGCCACCCGCTGACACTCCGCTCACTGCTCACCGCTTACCGCTCACTGTTTTCGAAGCCCTGCGCGACAAGCAGATTCGCGTGTCGTGGAAGCGCGAAGTCAGGCGCGAACTGCACCAGCTTTTCGTCGGCCGCGAATACACCCGCATCCTCGAAGCCTGCGACCGCATCCATCAGGAAATATTGAAAAGCCGTGTCTTCGTCGCGCTGCATATGCACGCTGGCGACGGCAACGTGCACACCAACATCCCGGTCAACTCCGACGACTACGCCATGCTGCAGGCCGCCAACGCGGCAGTGGCGCGCATCATGAAGCTCGCCACCGATCTGGGCGGGGTGATCTCGGGCGAACACGGCATCGGGCTGACCAAGCTGGAATTCCTCGACGACGCGGCCATCGCGATCTTTGCCGACTACAAGAAGAAGGTCGACCCGAATGGCCGCTTCAACAAGGGCAAGCTCTTGCCCGGCGCGGATTTGCGCAATGCGTATACCCCCTCGTTCAGCCTGCTGGAAGCCGAGTCGATCATTCTCGAAGCGTCCGAAACCAAGGACATCGCCGACTCGATCAAGGATTGTCTGCGCTGCGGCAAGTGCAAGCCGGTGTGCAACACGCACATCCCGCGCGCCAATCTTCTGTACAGCCCGCGCAACAAGATTCTCGCCACCTCGCTGCTGATCGAGGCGTTTTTGTACGAGGAGCAGACACGGCGCGGCGTGTCGCTGAAGCACTTCGACGAATTCAGCGATGTCGCCGACCACTGCACCGTCTGCCACAAGTGCAAGAACCCCTGCCCGGTCGACATCGACTTCGGCGATGTCTCGATCGCCATGCGCAATATGCTACGCAAGCAGGGCAAGAAGAAATTCAACCCCGGCACCTGGGCGTCGATGGCCTTCCTCAACGCGACCGATCCCGCCACCATCAAGGCGATCAGGAAGCCGCTGATCGAATGGGGCTACGCCAGCCAGCGGCTGGGCAACAAGCTCTTCAAGCGCATGGGGCTGATCCAGGCGCAGACGAAAAACCCGCCTGCCTCGCTGGGCAAGCCCAGTCTGGTGGCGCAGGTGATTCATCTGGTCAACAAGCCGATGCCCGGCGGCCTGCCGAAGAAAACCTCGCGCGCACTGCTGGGGCTGGAAGACGCTTCTATCGTGCCCATTCTGCGCAACCCGGCCAAGCTGTCCGACGACAGCGATGCCGTGTTCTACTTCCCCGGCTGCGGCTCGGAGCGGCTGTTCTCGCAGGTCGGCCTTGCCACGCAGGCCATGTTGTTCGAACTCGGCGTGCAGACCGTGCTGCCGCCCGGCTACCTCTGCTGTGGCTACCCGCAAACCGCCGGCGGCCAGGCCGACAAGGGTGAAGCGATCACCGCGCAGAACCGTGTGCTGTTCCACCGCGTCGCCAACACGCTCAACTACCTCGACATCAAGACCGTGATCGTGTCGTGCGGCACCTGCATGGATCAGCTGCTGAAATATGAATTCGGCAAGATCTTCCCCGGCTGCCGGCTGCTCGACATCCACGAATACCTGATGGAGAAGGGCGTGAAACTGGAAGGCGTCGCCGGCGAGAAATATCTCTACCACGACCCCTGCCACACACCGATGAAGACCCACGCGTCAATGAAAGTCGCCAACGCGCTGCTGGGCGGTGGGGTAAAACTCTCCGACCGCTGTTGCGGCGAATCGGGCACGCTGGCCGTGACGCGCCCCGACATCTCGACCCAGATCCGCTTCCGCAAGGAAGAAGAAATCCGCGCAGGCGTGGCCTCGCTCAATGCGGGCACCCAACCGGTCAAGCTCCTCACCAGCTGCCCGTCATGCCTGCAAGGCCTGGCACGCTACAGCGATGACGCCGGCACCGAGCCGGATTACATCGTGATCGAACTGGCGAAAAAACTGCTCGGCGAAAACTGGATGACGAGCTACCTGACACGGGTGGGCAACGGCGGCATCGAACGCGTACTGCTCTAACTGACCTGACGGATGGCAATTGCCGCCGCCGCGCGGCGCATGCTAGCCTGCGTCCTGCGGAGACCTAATACAACACGATTTCAATACTTGGTCTACTGGAGGAGAAAACAATGCTCGCTCGTCTGACGACGCTCGCTGCCGCGCTTATTGCCTGCACCACCCCCGCCTGGGCCGCCACATCGAATGTGGATATCTATGGTGTGATCAACTTCTCTGTGGATACGGTTTCACCTGCATACGGAACCTATTCTGCAGCCGCCGACATCGGTGCCAATTTTTTCACTGAACCCGCATTCGTGCCCAGTAGTGTCCGGTTAAATTGAGCCGCACAGGCTGTGAAGCCACTATCGATGCGGGTTTTGAGCGATTCATGGGTGTCCACGATTTGAATTTCAATTTGCACATTTGCGATGCTTCCGGGTTTGATGAACCTGGAGTAA